>DASVEH010000095.1:0-3905 GCA_036380655.1 Candidatus Limnocylindria bacterium
GACCGACCTGTCGATCGCGCTGGCCGAGCCGGACGGCACGCTCATCGTCGAGGAGGCGTGGAGCAGCGCCCAGCGCCAGTCGGCCGAGCTGCTGCCGCGGCTCCTTGCCCTGCTCGAGCGGGAGGGACGGTCGCTGGGCGACGCGTCGGCGATCGCCATCGGCACCGGGCCGGGCTCGTTCACCGGCCTGCGGGTCGCGATGGCGCTTGCCAAGGGCCTCGCGGTCGGCCTGGGGACGCCGATCGTCGGCGTGCCGAGCCTCCGCGCCTGGCTCGACGCCGAGCCCGGCGCAGTGGCAGCCGTCGCGCGCGCCGGCGCGCGCGAGGCGTACCTGCTCCTGGGCGACGAGGAGGACCCGCGCATCGTGGATCGCGACGCGCTCGGGTCGGAGGCCACCGTCGTCGCAGCTGCGGAGCTGGCGAGCGCGTTCGGCCTGCGAGACGCTCGTCCGCCGCGCGCTGCCGCGGCCATTGCCCATGCAGCCGCCCTTCGCCTGGGCTCGGAGCGAGTGGGCGACGATCTCGGCACCCTAGAGCCGATCTACCTTCGCGCGCCGCGGGGGGTCGCCACGGAAAGCGGCGAGCGCGTGAAATGGCTCTGACCGCGCGCGTCGTCGTCGAGCCGATGCGCCTCGACGATGTCGCTGCCGTCCACGAGATCGAACGGCTCAGCTTCCGTACGCCATGGCCGGCGTATGCCTTCGAGCAGGAGCTGAAGGGAAACCGCCTCGCGCGCTACCTGGTGGCCCGCGCCGGCGACCTGCTGGTCGGCTTCGCCGGCATCTGGATGATGGTCGACGAGTCGCACGTGACCACCTTCGCCGTCCACCCCGATTGGCGGCGGCAGGCGATCGGCCGCCAGCTGCTGCTGAACCTGGCCGAGCTGTCGATCGCGATCGGCGCGCGCCGCATGACCCTCGAGGTGAGGGAGTCGAACGCGGAGGCGCGGGCCCTCTACGGCGCATTCGGCTTCGAGGTCGCCGGCCGCAGGCGGGCCTACTACACCGATGACGGCGAGGACGCGCTGGTGATGACCACGCCCGAGCTCCACGGGCCGGCCATGGCGGCCATCATCGCCGCCGAGCGCGAGCGCCTGGCCGGATGAAGGGTCCGCGCATCCTCGCGATCGAGTCCTCCTGCGACGAGACCGGGGTGGCCATCGTGGTGGGCGGCCGCCGGATCGAGGCCAACCAGGTCGCCAGCCAGGTCGCGCTCCATGCCGCCACCGGGGGGATCGTGCCGGAGGTCGCGGCGCGCCAGCAGCTCCGCTGGATCGTGCCGACCCTCGAGGCCGCCTTCGAAGAGGCCGGAGCCGCCTGGGAGGACCTGGACGCCGTGGCGGTCACCTACGGACCGGGACTGATCGGCTCGCTGCTGGTGGGCGTCAACGTCGCCAAGGCGCTGGCGGTCAGCCACGACCTGCCGCTCGTCGGCGTCAACCACATCGAAGGTCACATCTACGCCAACTGGTTGACCGATTCGGAGCCCGACGCGCCGCTGCCCGGCGAGCCGCCATTCCCGCTGCTCTGCCTGGTCGTCAGCGGCGGGCACACCCAGCTCGTCCTGATGCACGACCATGGGCGCTACACGCTGCTCGGCCAGACGGTCGACGACGCCGCCGGCGAGGCATTCGACAAGGTCGGGCGCCTGCTCGGGCTGCCCTATCCCGGCGGGCCGGCCATCAGCGCAGCGGCGGTGGGCTCGACGCCCGCCACCCGCTTCCCCCGCGCCCGCACGGCCGGCCCCTACGACTTCAGCTTCTCGGGCCTGAAGACCGCCGTGCTGCGAGAAGTCGAGGGGTACCGAGCGCGGAACGAGCCCATCCCGGTCGATGGTATCGCTGCCGCCTTCGAGGAGGCGGTGGTGGATGCGCTGGCCACCAAGACGGTCGCCGCCGCCCGCGACCACGGGGTCGCCGCCGTGGCCCTCGGCGGTGGCGTCGCCGCCAATGCCGCGCTGCGCCGGACGCTCGACGAGCGGCTGCGCGCCGACGGACTGGCGCTCCTGGTGCCGCCGCCGGCATGGTGCACGGACAACGGCGCCATGATCGGCGCGGCGGCGGGCTTCCGCTTCGCGGCCGGCGATCGCGCGGACGCGGCGCTCGAGGCCGTTCCCAACCTCGCCCTGCCCTGGCTGGCCGAGTGAGCGACCCGCTCGCCCCGGAGCGCCTGTCGCCGCCAACGCCCGGGCAGCTGCGGCGGCTCATGGGGGAGGAACGGCTGCGCCCAAAGAAGAGCCTCTCCCAGAACTTCCTGACCGACCGCGAGGCGCTCGACGCGATCGTGGCCGCCGCGGAATTGCAGGCCGGGGACAACGTGGTCGAGATCGGGCCCGGCCTCGGCGTCCTCACGCGCCGGCTGCTGGCGGCGGGCGCATCGGTCCTGGCGGTCGAGCTCGACCCGCGCCTGGCCGAGTACCTGCGCCGCGAGCTGTACGGGATCGACCGCTTCGACCTCATCGAGGCCGATGCGCTCTCGCTCCATCCGCGCGAGTTCTTTCCCGACCAGCCGATCAAGGTGGTCGCCAACATCCCGTACCACATCACGAGCCCCCTGCTCCACACCTTCCTCGAGGGCAACCGACCGCCGGAGCTGACCGTGCTGCTGGTCCAGCTCGAGGTGGCGGAGCGGGTGGCCGCCCCGCCCGGCAAGATGAGCTACCTCTCCGTCTTCGCGCAGAACGTCGCGACCGCCGAGGTCGTGGCACGCGTCCCCGCGGCCGCCTTCGAGCCGTCGCCGTCGGTGGACTCGGCGGTGCTGCGCCTCCGCCGGCGGGAACGCCCGGCCGTGCCGGACGGACCGCTGCGTGACCCCTTCTACCGGGTCGTGCAGGCCGGCTTCCGGCAGCGGCGAAAGCAGGTCCACAACGGGCTCTCACGCGAGCTCCCCGTCGACCGTGAGACGGTCGAGGCGGCACTGGGCGCGTGTGGCGTCGACGGGGAGCGACGCCCGCAGACCCTCACGGTCGACGAATGGGCCTGCCTTGCCGACCACCTCCGGGATCCCGTCTCCGAGGCGCCCGGGCCATAGCTTCGGCGGTGGGCATCCATGGCCGATGAGTTCGCCTGCCGAATGCCGTCGTACCGGACATGAACGTATTGATGTCCGGCATCGTGTTCGGGGAGTCACCCCGCTGGCGGGACGGGCGCATCTGGTTTTCCGATTGGGGATCTGGCCGCGTACTGTCCGTGGCCGAGGACGGCACCACGACGATCGAAGCCGAGGTCGACTCGTTTCCGATGTGCATCGACTTCCTGACCGACGGCCGCCTCCTGATCGTATCGTCGGCAGATCGCATGATCCTGCGACGCGAGCCCGACGGGTCCCTGGTGCCGTACGCATCGCTCGCCGATGTGTCGGGCAACCCATGGAACGACATCGTCGTGGACGGGCGCGGAAATGCCTACGTGAACAACATCGGCTTCAATTTCCCCGGCGAGGCGTTCGCACCGGGAGTCGTCGCGCTCGTGAAGCCAGATGGGACCGTGAGCTCCGTGGCCGATGGGCTCGCCTTCCCGAATGGGATGGCCGTCAGCGCCGACAACTCCACCCTGATCGTGGCCGAGTCGTACGCCGAGCAGCTGACCGCGTTCGACATTGCCGACGACGGAACCCTCACCGGCCGCCGCGTCTGGGCCGCAACGCCGGGCGATCATCCGGACGGGATCTGCCTGGATGCGGAGGGGGCCGTGTGGTTCGCCGATGTCGGCAACCGCCATTGCGTGCGCGTCGCCGAGGGCGGTGACGTGTTGACGACGGTCGGCCTCGAACGAGGTGCCTTCGCGTGCGCGCTCAGCCGGGCTCCGGAGGCCAGGCTGTACGTCGTGGGCCAGGACTGGAGTGGGCCCGATGCGGTCGGCGGCGCGACCGGCCAGCTCGTTTCGTTCGCCGCTCCCGCTCCTGGCGC
>DASVEH010000096.1:0-3011 GCA_036380655.1 Candidatus Limnocylindria bacterium
GGCCGCCGAGGCGCGGCTGCGAGGCGGCAGCGCGGACGTGGTCATCATCGCCCCGTCGGATCCCGACGCGAATTTCAAGGCCGGCGAGCAGTCGGTCATCGAGGTCATCGTCGACGTGGTCGATCCGGTCGCCGAGAACTACGCGGGCTTCCTCGCCTCGGGCCTGGCGTCAGCCATCAACCGCGAGATCATCGAGCGCGTGGCCGCCGAGGGCCAGGGTTATGCCGTGGCCGCCGGCGAGACCGAGGCGGATGCCATCCCACCCGAGGTGATCGCGGCTCCGACGAGGGCCGAGATCCGCAACGTGGCGCCATCGACGCCCCACGTCATCTCGTACTTCGCCCCCGCCGTGCTCGCGCTGATCCTCCAGCACCTCGCGGTCACGCTCGTCGCGATGTCCCTCGTGCGCGAGCGCACGAGCGGCGTCATCGAGCTGTTCCGGATCGCGCCGGTCAGCGCCGCGGAGGTGCTCACCGGCAAGCTCCTCGCCTTCGGGCTGATCGGCGGTGCCATCGCGACCCTGACGGTCGCCCTGCTCGTGCTGGGGCTCGGAGTCCCGATGGTCGGGCAGGTCGGCTTCGTGGCTCTCGCGATCGCCTTGCTGCTCCTCGCGTCGATCGGCGTGGGCCTGCTGATCGCAGTCGTCTCCGACTCGGAGCGACAGGCCGTCCAGCTGTCCCTGCTCGTCCTCCTCGCGGCGGTCTTCTTCAGCGGCTTCGTCCTGCCGATCACCGAGTTCAATGACCCGGTCCGGGCGATCGCCTACACGATGCCGGTGACCCATGGGATCCGGCTCCTGCAGGACTTCATGCTGCGCGGCGGGACCAATCAAGCCTGGGAGTTCCTGGCCCTCGGGGTGATCGCCATGGTCACGCTCGTGCTTGCCTGGATCCTGCTGCGGCGCGGGATGACCCGCGCCTGAGCCAACGCACAAGGAGGACGACCATGACCGACGAATTGCGACCCGTGCCGGGTGAGGACACCTACGAGACGGACGCGACGCCCGAGCCCGAGTCGCCGGACGAGCCAGCCGAGGAATCGAATCCGTGGCTCAAGGAGGGCGCCGACGCCCCCGACGCCGCGGACATCGAGGACCCCGCCGAGCAGCGCTGAGCCGGGGAGCGTCAGACGGGGACCGTCAGACGGCGACGGGCGTCCGCGCACCGAGGCGCGGCAGCAGCTCCTTGCGAGCGAACTCGAAGAACCCCTCCTGATCCGGCCCGACCTGGTGGAGGTACACGTGGTCGTAGCCGGCGTCGATGTACGCTTGGATCTTCTCGAGGTGCGCATCCGCGTCCGGGCCGCAGGTGATGGTTTCCGCCACCTGGTCCTCCGTAACGCTCTGGACGAGGTCCGTGAACTGGCTCGGGTTCGGTAGCTCCTGGGTGACTTCGCCGTGGAGTGCGGCTGTCGGCCACCACTCGTGGGCGGTCTTGCGTGCCGCGCGCTCCGACTTGCCCCAGCACAGCGTCACCTGGCCGAAGCGCGGCCCGTCGCCGCCGGCTCGCCGGTAGGCGCTCAGCAGCTTCTTGTCGGGGCCCGTCGCGATCAGGCCGTCCGCGATGCGGCCCGCCACCGCGGCCATCCGCTCGCCACCGACCGCCACGTGGATCTGCGGCAGTTGCTTGGGAAGCGTGTAGAGCCTGGCGTTCTGCACCGTGTAGTGCTGGCCGCGGTGGCTGGTGACCTCGCCACGCCACAGCGTTCGGATGATGTCAACGGCCTCCTCGAGCATCTCCGCCCGGACGTCCCACTCCGGCCAGGCCTGGCCCAGGATGTGCTCGTTCAGGTTCTCACCCGTCCCGACCCCGAGGAAGAAGCGGCCCGGCATCAGGTCGGCGGCCGTGGCCGCGGCATGGGCGATGATCGCCGGGTGCGTCCGGAATGTCGGGCACGTGACCCCGGTCCCGACCACCAGCTTGTCCGTAGCCTGCGCGATCGCCCCGAGCACGCCCCACACGAAGGGGCTGTGCGGGTGGCGCTCGATCCACGGGTGGAAGTGGTCCGAGATGAGCGCGAAGGAGAATCCGGCCTCCTCGGCCGCGCGGGCGTTGGCCACGAGGTCGCGCGGGCCGTGCTCCTCGCTCGAGAGCGCGTAGCCGATCGCCGTCACCGCGAGCGGCCCTGCTTCTGCGCCTTGGTCTCGCCTGCCTCGGCGCGCTCCTTGTTCACGGTGCGGGCGGCGATCTCCTCGGCCTTGTCCTCGGACCGGCCCCGCTCCTCGTATGACTCCTTGATGTGCTCGTACTGGCGTTCGCGCTTGTCGGTCCAGGCCTTCTGCGGCATGGGAAGCCCTCCTTGGGTGAACCCGCGTTCCGCGGGGAGCCAAGCGTCGCCCGGCGCGCATCAGCGACGCGGCACGCGATACCGAAACGGATGTCGCAGACACGTGGCAGTCCGGGTGGGCTGGCGCCCCACGGGCCCATGGGCGTAACCGGCTTCCCGGGGGCGGGAGCTCAGCGGCGGGCGAGCGTCCCCGTCCGGTCCGTCCGGTGTGCCGCCAGCGGCTCCGGCTCCAGCCCCTCGCCTGCCGCTGTGGCCGATCCGGGTCCGACCGCGACCGGCGCGTCGACCTGGGCGCGATAGACCGCCTCGTACCGATCGGTCATCCGCTCGACGGAGAAGCGGTCGATCACCGAATCCCGGATCGCCCGCCGATCGAGATCCGCCACGCGATCGACCTTGAACGCCATGGCCGCGACGTCGTCGCCGAAGAAGCCGTCGATACCGTCGCGCAGGATCTCCGGCAGGGCGCCGATCCGCCGGGCGATGACCGGTGTGCCGCTCGCGAGCGACTCGATCATCACGAGACCGAATGGCTCCGGCCACGATCCCGGCATGAGCGAGGCGTAGCTCTGCGCGAAGAGATCGTCGCGATCGTGCTGGTCCAGTTCGCCGAGGTACTCCACGAGCGAACCCGCGGCCTTCATTGCCGGACGGAACACGTTCTCGAAGTAGTCCCGCTCCATCGCGGTCGGGCCGGCCTTGGCCGCGATCTTCAACGGTCGATC
>DASVEH010000097.1:0-6115 GCA_036380655.1 Candidatus Limnocylindria bacterium
GGCGCGCCGCCACGCGGCCGATGATGCGCAGGTGGCGCAGCTCCTCCTCCAGCGAGAGCCCGTAGCCGGACTTGCACTCGACGGTGGTGGTCCCGGCACCGAGCGCGGCCCGGAGTCGCACCTCGACGAGGCTCTCGAGGGCGGCGTCGTCCGCTGCGCGCGTCGAGCGCATCGTTCGCAGGATGCCGCCGCCGGTGTACGCGGCTCCCTCCAGGCGCGCGGCCGCCTCGTCGGACCGATCGCCGGCGAAGACGGGATGGGTGTGGCAGTCGACCAGGCCGGGCGTCACCAGCGCCGCCCCGAGATCGATCCGCTCGCCCGCGGGGGCATCGGCCGGCGATCCGGTCCACGCGATCCGTCCGTCACGCACGAGGAGGGCCCAGGGCGAGAGGCCGGCCGGCGCCAGCCGTCCGCTGCCGGTCAGGAGCATCCGCGGAGCGTAGCGCGTCGGCCGTACACTCGGCGCGATGGTGGCCAAGCCCGCGATCCTGGCAGTCGATGACGACGCCCCGGTGCTCCGGGCCGTCGAGCGTGACCTGCGGACCCGGTACGGTTCGGACTATCGAGTCCTGGCCGCAGGATCCGGTGCGGAGGCGCTCGAGCTCGTTCGCGAACTGACCCGGCGCGGCGACCCGGTCGCGCTCTTCGTCGTCGACCAGCGCATGCCGGTGATGACTGGGATCGAGCTGCTCCGCGACGCGCTGCCCCTCCAGCCGGATGCGAAGCGCGTCCTGCTGATCGCGTACGCCGATACCGACGTCGCCATCAAGGCGATCAACGAGATCCGGCTCGACCAGTACCTCCTCAAGCCCTGGGACCCGCCCGAGGAGCGGCTCTATCCCGTCGTCGACGACCTCCTCGCCGACTGGTCCGCCGCGTTTCGCCCGCCCTTCGAGGGGCTGCGCCTGCTCGCCGGCCGCTGGGCTCCGCGCGGTCACGCCATCCGCGACTTCCTGACCCGCAACCAGCTGCCGTACACCTGGCTCGATCCGGCCGAGCCCGATGGCGCGCGCCTGGCCGAGTCGCTCGACGCGCCGGTCGATCCGACCGAGCCGATCGTCCTCTTCGGCGACGGACGGGTGCTGCGCGGCCCGACGATCCGGGACCTCACCGACGCCGTCGGCCTCTCGACCCGGGCGGCGCTGCCGTTCTACGACCTCGTCATCGTCGGCGCCGGCCCGGCAGGGCTGGCGGCCGCCGTGTACGGCGCCAGCGAGGGGCTCAAGACGCTGCTCGTCGAGCGAGAGGCGCCCGGCGGACAGGCCGGCACGACGAGCCGGATCGAGAACTATCTCGGGTTCCCGTCCGGCCTGAGCGGGAGCGACCTTGCCCGTCGCGCGCTGGCGCAGGCCCGCAGGCTGGGGGCCGAGGTCCTCTCCTCGCAGGAGGTCGCTGCCATACGGCCGGCCGACGGCTACCGCACGATCGTCCTCGACGACGGGGCCGAGCTGGCCTGCCAGGCAGCCATCGTGGCGACGGGGGTGAGCTACCGCGTGCTCGAGATTCCCCTCGCTCAGCAGCTGGCCGGGGCCGGCGTGTACTACGGGGCGGCCACCACGGAGGCGATCCTCTACCGCGGCGCCGAGGTCGGCGTCATCGGCGCCGGCAACTCGGCGGGCCAGGCCGCCGTGCACCTGTCACGCTACGCCGCGCGGGTTCACCTGCTCGTCCGCGGCGAGGGGATCGACGCCACCATGAGCGCCTACCTCGTCGAGCAGATCGCCGGCCTCGAGAACGTGACGCTGCACACCGGCGTCTCGGCCCGCGAGCTGCACGGCGACGACCACCTGGAGGGCGTCACCCTCGACACTCCCGAAGGTGATCTGGAGCTGCCGCTCACCGCCGTCTTCGTGTTCATCGGCCAGCAACCGCGGACGAGCTGGCTCGAGGGCGTGGTCGCCTGCGACGGCCGTGGCTTCATCCTCACGGGAGCCGATGCGGCGGCGGGCCACGGCTGGAACCTCGACCGCGAACCCGCGCTCCTCGAATCGAGCCTGCCCGGCGTCTTCGCGGCCGGCGACGTGCGCCACCGGTCCGTCAAGCGCATCGCGAGCGCGGTCGGCGAGGGGGCGATGGCCGTCCACCTGGTCCACCAGTACCTGGCCGAGCTGTGACCCACCAGCACCTGCCGGTCGCCGACATCGCCGAGCGGCTCCGGGCGACGCCGCTCTTCGGCGGCCTCGACGACGAGCAGCTGCGGCGGCTGGTGGCGATGGGCGAGATCGTGGACCTCGCGCCACGGGAGCGGCTCATCGGCGAGGGCGAGCCGGCCGACGCGCTCTTCGTGATTCTCGATGGCGAGCTCGACGTCACGAAGCGCTCGGGGACGACCGAGATTCCGCTCGCCCGCGTCGGGCCCGGCGCCCTGCAGGGCGAGATCGCCGCCCTCGAGGGTGGGCGCCGGCTGGCGTCGGTGCACGCGGTCACCGCGGCGGAGGTGCTGCGCATCCCGGTCGGCGCCATTCGCGAGCTGCTCGCAGCGGGGCCGGACGTCGCGCTGTCGGTCATTCGCACCGCGGTCGGGCGGCTCCGCGCCATGGAGGCCACGCTCCGCGAGCGCGAGAAGCTCGCCGGCCTTGGGACCCTGGCCGCCGGCCTGGCCCACGAGCTGAACAACCCCGCCGCCGCAGCCGCGCGATCGGCGCGCGCCCTCGCCGACGCGGTCCACGATGCCGAGAGCCTCCCGCGGCCGTCGCCGCCACCGAGGCCCCCCGAAGGGTCATCTCCCCCGCGGTCGGCCCTGGAGCGGGCCGACCTGATCGACGAGGTTGCGGCGCTGACCGGCGGCGCCGACACGGCCAGCGCGCTCGTCGACGCCGGATGGAACGTCGCCTCGCTGGCATCGGTGCCGTCGGAGGTGCTCCCCTGGCTTGCCGCGGACGCATCGGTCAACCTGCTGCTGAGCGAGCTGAGGATGGCGGTCGAGCGCATCAGCGAGATCGTGGGGGCGGTCAAGGGCTACGCCTACCTCGACCAGGCTCCGCGTCAGCGCGTGAACGTCCGCATCGGCCTGGAGCAGACCCTCGTCATCCTCCGGCACAGGCTCCGTGACGGCGGCGCCACGGTCGTTCTCGAGCTGGCGGACGACCTGCCCGAGATCGAGGCGTACGGCTCTGAGCTCAACCAGGTGTGGACCAACCTGGTCGACAACGCGATCGACGCCATGGACGGATCAGGGACGCTGACCATCGGCGCCCAACGCGAGGGGGAGGGCGTCCGCGTCTCGATCTGCAACACGGGTCTGCCCATCCCGGCCGAGATCCGCCAGCGCCTGTTCGAGCCCTTCTTCACCACCAAGCCGCCCGGCAAGGGGACCGGGCTCGGCCTCCACATCTCGCACGACGTGGTCGCGCGCCACGGTGGCCGCATCGAGGTCTCGTCGGACGCCGAGGCAACCTGCTTCGTGGTCGTGCTGCCGGCGAACGCCCCCGACCCCGCCTAGCCGGCTCCCAGCCGAACCCGCCGCGCGCGCGGGACCGGAATGCGCACGGTGGCCAGCAGCAGGCCGGCCAGGATGAGCGCGACGCCCAGCAGCTGGAACACCGACGGCGCCTCGGAGAGGATCCAGACGCCGAGGAAGACAGAGCCGACCGGCTGGACGGTGAGCACCACCGAGGTCATGGCGGCCGGCAGGCGCGGCAGGCTGATGCTGATCAGCAGCCAGCCGACGACGTGCACCCCGAGCGCCAGCACGAGCAGCCAGCCGTGCGATGGCCAGCTGGGAACGAGGTCGATCTCGCCGAGCGGCAGGCCGACCGCCAGCGTGACCAGCGCCGCGGCCAGCGAGGCCTCGAAGAGCGGTCCGGCCGGTCGCCGGATGTCGGCGTTCGCGCGGCGCTGGATCAGGATGAACCCTCCATACGCGATCCCGGTGCCGACACCGAAGATCACGCCGAGCAGCGGGTTCGTTCCGAACGCATCGGCGCCGATGACCCCGGAGATGAGCACCACGCCGGTCAGCACCATGGGCACCGAGATGGCGATGCGGGCCGACGGCCGCTCCCCGAGGAAGAGCCACGCGGCGAGCGGCACTACGACGACCTGGGTGTTTCCGAGGACGGTGGCCAGGCCCGCGCCCACCTGCGAGATGGCGTGGTGCCACATGATGAGGTCCGCGGCGAACAGGGCGCCGGCGATCCACGCCAGCCGCGACTGTCCGGGCGCGCGAGGCCCATATCGGCGGCGCTCGTACCAGGCGAGGAGCGCCAGGGGCGGCAGCGCGTAGGTGCAGCGGAAGAAAGCCGCGGTCGACGGCGGCACTTCGGCGAGCGACACCAGCACCGCCGAGCCGGCGATCGTGAGCGCGCCGAGGATGGCGGTCAGGATGGGCCGATCGACGAGCAGGTGGATGAGCGCGCGCACCCGCGAAGCCTAGCCGAGGCGCCCGGGTCTTGTGCCACACCGCCCCGGCATCGCACACTCTGGCCGATGCCCGAGCTTCTCACCGGAACGGTCACGTTCCTCTTCACCGATATCGAAGGGTCGACCCGTCTCCTCCAGGAGCAGGGCGACCGCTGGCCGGCCATCCTCGCTCGCCACCAGGAGATCCTGCGGGCGGCCTTCACCGCCGAGGACGGCGTGGAGGTCGGCACCGAGGGGGACTCGTTCTTCGTCGCCTTCCCCACCGCTCCCGGGGCGGTGGCCGCCACCGCGGCCGCGCAGCGCGGGCTCGCCGCCGAGCCCTGGCCGCCGGACGTTGCGGTGCGGGTCCGCATGGGTCTCCACACCGGCGAGGCCAGCATCGGCACGGACGGATATGTCGGCCTCCATGTGCATCGGGCCAGCCGCATCGCCGGCGTCAGCCATGGCGGGCAGGTGCTCCTCTCCGATGCGACCCGGGTGCTGGTCGAGGATGGCCTGCCGGAAGGCGTCGAGCTGCGTGACCTCGGGGAGCATCGGCTCAGGGACCTGGATCGCGCGGAACGACTGTGGCAGCTCGTGATCCCGGGGCTGCAGACCACGTTTCCGCCGATCGCGTCGCTGGATGCGGTTCCGAACAACCTGCCGCCCCGCGTGACGAGCTTCCTGGGCCGGCACCGCGAGATCGAGGAGGTCGAGCAGCTCCTGACCCGCAGCCGGCTCCTGACGCTCACAGGTCCGGGAGGGACCGGGAAGACGCGGCTCAGCCTCGAGGTTGCCGGTCGGGCACTCGCGAACCACCCCGACGGAGTCTTCTTCGTCGAGCTCGCGGCGATCACCGCGGCCGACCTCGTGCCGAGCACGGTGGCCCAGACCCTCGGGCTCCCCGACCGAGGCGGCAGGGCGCCGACCGATCGCCTCATCGACCACATCGGCGACAAACGCGTCCTCCTGGTGCTCGACAACTTCGAGCAGGTGACCGATGCGGCTCCCGCTGTCCGCGCCCTGCTGGCCGGCTGCCCGGCGCTTACCGTCCTCGTGAGCAGCCGAAGCATCCTGCACGTGTCGGGCGAGCAGGAGTACCCGGTTCCGCCGCTCGGGTTGCCCGACCCGGCCAATTTGCCGCCGCTCACGCAGCTCAGCCAGTTCGAGGCCGTCGCCCTGTTCATCGAGCGCGCCCGCTCCGTCAAGCCGGACTTCGACGTCACGAACGAGAATGCCCCGGCGGTCGCCGAGATCTGCGTGCGGCTCGACGGCCTGCCCCTGGCGATCGAGCTGGCGGCCGCACGGGTGCGGATCTTCTCGCCCCAGGCCATGCTCGTCCGGCTCGGGCACAGGCTCGAGCTCGGAGCGGGCGGGTCACGCGACCTTCCCCAGCGGCAGCAGACCCTGCGCGGCGCCATCGCCTGGAGCCACGACATGCTGGGAGAGGCTGATCGGTCCCTGTTCGCGAGCCTGTCGGCCTTCGTCGGCGGGGCCGGACTGGAGGCGATCGAAGAGGTCTGCGGAGGCGACCTCAGCGGTGCCAGCCTCGACGCGTTGACCTCGCTCGTCGAGCAGAGCCTCGTCCGCCAGTCGGAGGGGATCGACGGCGACCCACGCTTCGCGATGCTGGAGACAATCCGCGAGTTCGCCATCGAGCAGGCGATGGAGCTCGGCCGCTGGGACGACCTGCGCGCCCGGCACGCACGCCACTTCGTCGGCTTCGCCGAGTCGTCGGCGAGCCGCGTCATGAGCGCCTCGAAGCGTGAAGTGC
>DASVEH010000098.1:0-2075 GCA_036380655.1 Candidatus Limnocylindria bacterium
CCATCATGGCCGGCGTCCGGGTGGCCACCGTCACGACCGTGGCGCTGGTGACCGTCGGTGTGGTCGTCGGCTACGGCGGCCTCGGCGGGCTCATCCTGCGAGGCTTCCAGAACAACTTCTACCGCGCGGAGATCGTGACGGCCTCGGTGCTCACCGTCGCGCTGGGCCTCACGTTCGACGTGCTGCTCGCCGGTGCGACCCGGGTCATGACGCCATGGGCGCGGAGGCGCACGTGACCTCCATGAACGTCCTCGGCGACGCGTTCGTCTGGCTCAACGACCCGCTGAACTACGAGGGCAAGTCAGGCATCCCCTACCTCACGTACGAGCACCTCTACATCTCGTTCTTCGCCGTCATGATCGCCGCCGCGGTGGCGGTGCCGGCGGCGCTCGCGCTCGGCCACACCGGACGCGGCGGCGGCCTCACGGTCGTGGTGTCCAACGTCTCAAGGGCGATCCCCACGCTCGCCCTGCTGACGATCTTCGCGGCGACCCCGATCGGTTTCGGCAACCGCGCCACGATCATCGCGCTCGCCGTCTTCGCGATCCCGCCCCTGCTGACGAACACGTACGTCGGCATCCGCGGCGTCGATCCGGACGTTGTCGAGGCGGCCCGGGGGATGGGCATGTCCGGGCGGTCGGTCCTGATGCGCGTCGAGCTGCCGCTGGCCGTGCCGCTGATCGCCGCCGGGTTCCGGACCGCTGCCGTGCAGGTCGTGGCGACGGCGACGCTGGCCGCGCTGGTGGCCGGTGGCGGCCTCGGGAAGATCATCACGGCCGGCTTCGGCCAGCAGGACAGGCCGCAGATCCTGGCGGGCGGCATCCTGGTCGCCCTGCTGGCGCTGCTCACCGAGGCGGCCCTGGCGAGGGTGCAGCGAGCCGTCACGCCCGGCCGGGAGCGCCGGCGCCGGGCCAGCCCCGCGCCAGAGCCCGGCGCCGTCTCCGTTTCGTGACCCACCCCGAGTTGCGGTTGTCATACCCGCGAGGTTGAGTTGTGGCTGCGGGTCCGCACCGAGGCCCGCCCGACACGCGCCGACGCAACTAGCGGCGGCGGGACACAGAAGGCGGGCACCATGCGAAAGCGCACGCTCGGGATCGTCGGGCTGCTCTTCATCGCGCTGTTCCTCACGGCGTGCGGAGAGAGTGGTTCGTCCGGCACCAAGGCGAAGACGACGGCGTCTGAGGGATCCGGCAAGGAGGACTGCTCGCCGATCGCTGGTGACGAGTTTGTCGCCCTGGAGGACGACAAGCAGCTGCAGACCGTCGACAACATCATCCCGGCGATCAACGCCGAGGCGTCGACGGACGCGATGATCGAGGCGTTGAACGCCGTGTCGGCCGCCCTGGACACGGACAAGCTGATCGCGCTCAACCAGCAGACCGACATCGAGCGGAAGACCTCGCCCAACGTCGCCAAGGAGTTCGTCGAGGCCGAGGGGCTGGCGGACGGTCTGTCCGGCGGGTCCGGGAAGGTCGTCGTGGGCCACGCGGACTTCTCCGAGAACGCAACGCTGGCCAACATCTATGCCGAGGTTCTCAACGCGGCCGGCTTCGACGCCTCGGTCAAGCAGAGCGGCACCCGGGAGCTCTACGAGCCCGCGCTGGAGAAGGGCGACATCGACGTCGTCCCGGAGTACGTCGGGACACTGACCGAGTTCATCAACAAGGCCGAGAACGGTCCGAGCGCCGAGCCGGTCGCCAGCCCCGACCTGGACGCCACGGTCGAGGGGCTGCGCGGACTCGGCGAGCAGGTCGGCCTGGTGTTCGGCGAGCCGGCGGCGGCGCAGGACCAGAACACCTTCGCCGTCACCACCGCGTTCGCCGACGAGCACGGCGTCGAGACCCTCTCCGAGCTGGCCGAGACCTGCGGATCCGGCCTGGTCCTGGGCGGGCCGCAGGAGTGCCCGGAGCGGCCGTTCTGCCAGCCGGGGCTCGAGGAGACCTACGGCCTGGCGTTCGACAGCTTCGAGGCGCTCGACCCGGGCGGCCCGCTCTCGAAGACGGCTCTCAAGCAGGGCAAGGTCTCGCTGGTCCTGGTCTTCTCCTCCGACTCGGCGCTGACCGCCGGCTAGCTGT
>DASVEH010000099.1:0-2588 GCA_036380655.1 Candidatus Limnocylindria bacterium
GAGCCATCCGGGCGGAACGGGCGCGGACAGCGCCCGGTGCCTCGGCACAGCCGGCGGTCGCGCCGGGCCGGGGGTACGGCCAGCCGAAGGGCACGCCGAGGATGGCGACCTCGGCGTCGATGCTCGACGGCGCGGGGGCGATGGTCGCGCCGAGGAAGCCTGTAGCCGGTGCGTTCATCCGCGTGTCTCGGCGGCGGCGCACGTCCGGCAGCGGCCGACGAGTGTCACGTGTCCGATATCGATCTCGAATCCGTCGGCGGCGCGGAAGGCATCCTCGATGGCCGAGGCCTGCGACGCCGCGAGCTCCCAGGTCGCCCCGCAGCCGGCGCAGTGGAGGTGGCCGTGCTCGCGGGTCGGGCGCACGTGAAATTCCTCTCCGCCATTGGCGCCATGGCCGTGCCGCACCAGGCCAAGCTCCTCGAGCACGTCGAGAGTGCGATAGACCGTCGACGGGATGGTGGAAGCGTCGCGAGCGCGGCATTGCTCGACGAGCTCGGCGCTGGTGATGTGGCCGTCCGCCTCCGCCAGCACCTCCATCACCGTTCGCCGTTGTGGCGTCCAGCGCAGCCCTCGGGCGCGCAGGCGCTCCCCCACGCTGTCCCAGGGCGGCGGCAGTGATCCAGTCGCGTTCATCGGCCGTAGTCTATGCTGAACAGGCTTATTGCGAACTGTTGCAATAGATCAGCCATGGAGAATGGATGACGCAGATCCTCGCCCTCGCCGGCTTCGGCTTCCTGCTCGGCATGCGGCACGCAACCGATGCCGACCACGTGATCGCGGTGACGACGATCCTCAACCGCAGCCGACGATTCCTGGACACCACCCTCATCGGCGCGCTCTGGGGGCTCGGCCACACCATCACTGTCGTCATCGTCGGCGTCCTGATCATCGTCTTCAACGTGGTGATCCCACCGCCGGTGGGCCTCGCCATGGAATTCGCCGTCGCGCTGATGCTGATCGGCCTCGGCATCCTGAACCTCACCGGTGGCCTGCGCTCGCTGACCGAGCGCCTCACGCCGCCGGCGCCGATCCACGCGCACGACCACGCCCACGGTGGCACCTCGCACGGCCATCTGCACGGCCATGGCGAGCAGCCGGGGCTGGTCGCGACCTTCGGCCGATACCAGCTGATCCGGCCCGTCGTGGTCGGCCTGGTTCACGGCCTGGCGGGCTCGGCGGCGGTCGCCCTCCTCGTGCTGGCCACCATCCAGGACACCGGCACGGCTCTCCTCTACCTGGTGATCTTCTGCGTCGGCGTCGCCGCCGGCATGGCGGTGCTCACCACCGTCATCGGCCTGCCCTTCATGGTCTCGCGCCGGCGATCGGCGCAGATCAATCGATGGCTCACCATCGGCTCCGGCCTCTTGTCGCTAGCGTTCGGGCTGTTGCTGGCCTACGAGATCGGAATCGTCGGCGGCCTCTTCACCGGCGATTTCAACTGGGAACCCGCGTAGCCGATCAGTGGACGCCCTCGGCGACCGGGTAGCTGATCTGGAGCGGCTTCCCCGTCTCGAGCAGGGTCTTCAAGCCGGACAGGACCGGCACCCAACCGTGCGCGACGCTGCGGTACGTCGATGTCTCGCCGTCGAACTCGTCGTGGGTCAGGGTCAGCAGGGTCGCATCGCCACGCGGCTCGATCGACCACGTGCAGCGTGACGGTGATTCGTCCGTGCCGGGGAAGAAGAAGGTGTGGACGAGGCGGCTCGGCGCCTCGGCCTCGATGACCTCGCACTGGATCGACTCGGTGCCGTCGGGATTGCGGTAGACCATCGGCGAGCCGGGCTTCCAGTCGGACTCGACGGTGTTGCCGTAGTAGTACTGCCTGGTGAATTCGGATTCGGTCAGGGCGGCCCAGACCTGCTCGGGCGTGGCGGCGATGTAGACCTCGTAGACATGCTTCGGTGACTCGGACACGGCTCGTTTCTCCACGCTGTACTTGACGTCCGCCATGGCGTCCACGAGAGGCGCTGCATAGCGGCTGATCCACCGGTCCGCGATGAGACGGATCGGCACCGGGTTGAGGAAGTGGAGCTTGCGGCGGCCGTCGCGGCGGGTGGTCACGAGGTGCGCCTCCTCGAGCACCCGCAGGTGCTTCATGACGCCGAAGCGGGTCATCTGCGGCAGGGCCGCCTCCAGCTCACCCAGCGTCTGGCCGTCTCGCTCTCGGAGCCGATCGAGCAAGGTGCGCCGATGCGGATCGGCGAGCGCCCTGAAGACCGGTTCCAGCCCTTCCATGCCGGCGATGATATGTGACCGTTTAGTCACTTGTCAACGGCGCACCCTGTCCCGATCCGACAGACGTCGTTGACGGGTCGGCCGGCAGGGATCAGGCTGTTCGCATGGGCTTTCTGAAGCGCATCATCGGCGGCGCTGAGTCACCGGAGCCCGGCCCCGACTGGGCGCGGCCGATGTCGCGCACCGATGCGATCGCCTTCGAGACGGCCGTCGGCGCGGAGATCGAACGACGCGGTCTGACCTTCGCCATCGGCGAGGGCATGGTCCGGGTGGAGCGCAACGGCAGGTCGAGCGACTTCGGTCTCACCAATCTCGCACAGGTGTGCCACCAGGTTGGCCCGGAGGGGTGGGGA
>DASVEH010000100.1:0-2443 GCA_036380655.1 Candidatus Limnocylindria bacterium
AAGCCATCCGGCTGCTCGAGGACGGCCGGATCGACACCAGCTTCGGACGCGGCGGCGTCGTCCACATTCAGTTCGATTTCTTCGACATCCACGCCCTCACGATCGACAGGTTCGGTCGGATCGTCTTGGCGGGGAGGAACCGGGTGAACTTCAACGATCTCGACTTCGGAGCGATTCGGATCCGCGACGACGGCTCGCTCGACCCGAGCTTCGACGGGGACGGCCTCGTCACCGTCGATACCGCCGGGGGGGACAACGCGGACGTGGCCACCGACGTCTTCCTCGACGGCTTCGACCGGATCGTGCTCGCCGGCGCCGCCTGGCTGCCCGCCCCTGGCGAGTCCCGCAAAGTCGGGCGATTCGCGCTCCTGCGGCTGCACGACAACGGCCAGCTCGACGGCTCCCTCCGTGAGAGCGGCACGGCGCTGATCACGATGAACAAGCGTGGCTCGTTCGCCACCGCGGCGGCGCTGGTTGGGAGCGGCAGCATGATCGTGACCGGGCGTGCCGCCCCGCGAACGGGATTCGCCAAGGTCTGGGGCTCCGGGGCGTTGCCGAACGGGTTCGGCATCGGGGGTCGGGCCAAGCTGGCGACCGGGGGCGCCCAGTGGGCGATGGATTTGGCGATCGACGGAGCGGGAAGGCCGGTGTCGGCGATCGGCGCCCCCAAGCTCTCGGCGGACGGAGCGGGCGCATTGATCGCAGTCCGGCTCCGCCCCAACGGGCGACCCGACCGCTCCTTCAGCGACGACAGCCGTGCGTTCGCCCGCTTCGGCCGCTGGCGCGCCACCGCCACCTCGCTTGTGCTCGACGGCAATGGAGGGATAGTCGTCGCCGGAGTTGGCCGCCGCTCCGACGCCAGCCATAGCGACTTCGTCGCCGCCCGCTTCATCGGCGGTCAGTGACCGCGCACCCCGAGGTTTGCTCGCGTCCTCAGGTGACGGGCGCTCCTCCGGGTTTCACCACGAGCCAGAGCCCGCCGAACTCGCTCACGTCCTGACGGAGGATGACGCCTGGCGAGTCGTCGACGTAGTAGTAGAGCGGGTGGCCGGCGTAGGTCATCTGCAGCTTGCCGCCCGGTGCGACCGGGATTCGCGGCAGGGGACGCCATTCGCCTCATCGTCACCTCGCTTCGTCAGGATGCCGCCATGTCCGCGGCGGGGCCGGTCTACGCCCTGAATCTATTCGACGTCGAGCCGAGGCAGGCAATGATCCTGGTCGAATGGCGCAGCAGAGCCCATTTCGACGGCTACCGCGAAGATCCCGAGCTCACCGACCTTCATCCGCACCGGGAGGCGGGCGCTGGCCGCTATGTCTGGCACTTGTTCGACAAGCTCGGCGACCTGCGTCCGCTGCTGAAGGAAAGCGATGGCTGAGGCCCAGCCTACGCAGGGAGCTCGCCGACTCTGAGTGTCAGGAAGCTGACGCTTGTGGCACAACCTGCCGGGTAGTCGCCGGTTTCTGAGGAGACATCTACCTCGAGGAGGCAGGGCGATGCACGCAGAGAAAGGCGTGGGACGATTTCGGGCCGGTGCGATCGTGACGCTGGCGGCGGCGCTGCTCATCGCAGTCGCACCGGCTGGCGCGGGCGCAGTCACCGTCAGCACGACGGAAGCTGCCGGTGGGAAAGAGTCGACCCTGGCGATACAGGCGGCGCCGACCGAGGCGAACCGGCTGACCGTCACCGCAAGCGGCAGCGAGGGCGCCTATGTGCTCACGATCCGCGACGACGCCGAGCCCACCGTGGCGGGCTCGGGCTGCAGCGGCGGCGGCGCGCCGGGAACGCCGGTGACCTGCCCGCTGAAAGCCCTGCCGGCGCTGACGGCAATCCTCGGCAACAACGGGAGCGCGCTCGACGCCGGCAGCCTGCCCGCGCTTCCCGCCACGAACGTGACCGGCGGCTCGGGCAACGACACGATCCTGACCAGCGACGGCGCCGATCGGGTGCAGGACGGGGGCGGATCCGATGTGGTGCGGACCGCCGGCGGCGATGACACCGTCCTCGTGCCGGCCAGCCCCGATGGCCCGGATGTCTACGACCTGGGCCCCGGCGCGCTCGACCTCTTCACCTACCAGGGGAGATCGCAGCCGGTTGCCTATCGGGCGGACGGCGAGGCCAACGACGGCTCCGCGGGCGAGGGCGACGCCATCCTCGGCGCCGAGGTGATCGTCGGCGGCGGCGCCAACGACTCGCTGATCGGCGGTGCCGGCGTCGATTACCTCTTCGGCGGCGGGGGCAGCGACACATTCCTGGGCGAAGGCTCCGACGACATCCTGGCCGGCGATCTCGCCGCAGGCTCGGATGCGGTCGGGCAGTTCCAGCTGGCCCGGCTCGGGCTGAGCGCGGAGGCCAGGGCCGCCGCGAGCGGCGACGACAGCGCCTACGGCGGTCCGGGTGGGGACTTCCTGCGCGGCGACTCCGGCGCCGATCGGCTCTACGGCA
>DASVEH010000101.1:0-2682 GCA_036380655.1 Candidatus Limnocylindria bacterium
CGGGGGCGCCATGGTCGAGCTGGTGCCGCTCCGTCGCGCGCGACGGGCCCTGAATGCGCGCCTCCGGGCGGGGGGCACGGTCGGGATCATCGGCGACCGCGATCTCGCCGGGGACGGCCATCCGGTCACGATCTTCGGCCACCCGACAACGGTGCCGATCGGGCCTGCCGCCCTGGCGGTCGCCCACCGCACCGCGCTGGTGGTCGGCCGCTGCCTGCGCATCGGTCCGGACCGTTTCCGCGCCGAGGGCGAGCTGATCGAGGTCCCGTCGTCCGGCGACCGGCGCGCCGATACCATTGCCCTGGCCACCCGGATGGCCGAACGCTTCGAGCGCGACATCGGCGAGGCGCCGGAGCAGTGGTGGGGCGCCTTCCAGCCGTACTGGCCGGACCTGCGCGCATGACCGGCGCGCGCCCGCGCGGTGGAAGGGAGCTCGGCAAGGCCGACATGCACCTCCACACGCTCTACTCGGACGGGACCGCATCGGTGCAGGCGGTGCTCGACCACGTGGAGGCGCACACCGACCTCGATGTCGTCGCCATCACCGATCACGAGCGGATCGACGGAGCCATTCGCGCCCGAGAGATCCACGAGGCTGGCAGCTACTCGTTCGAGCTCGTGGTCGGTGAGGAGATCACCACCCGGCGCGGCCACGTGCTGGCCCTCTTCATCACGGCGCGCATCCCGGCGCTGCGGCCGCTGCCGGAGACACTCGAGCGCATCCACGACCAGGGCGGCATCGCGATCGCCGCGCACCCGATGGCGCCGCTGACGCCGTCGCTCGGCGTCCGTTCCCTGCTCGCGGCCGGGGCCGCGGCCGATCCGCGGCATCGCCTCGACGCCATCGAGCTCATGAATCCGTCGGCGGCCGGTCGGGCGCGCCGCGGGGCGCGCAACCGGCTCAACGCGGAGGTGCTGCGACTCGCCGCGGTCGGCAACTCCGACGCGCACGTGCTCGAGGGCATCGGCTCGGGCTGGACCTGGTTCGCCGGCTCGTCGGCCGCCGACTACCGTGCGGCGGTGGAAGCGCGGACGACCCGGCCGGACGGCGCGTTCTGGTCGAACCTGCACAACGTCGACGTCTACCGGCGCCAGCTGCGTGCCAAGGCCAGGCACCTGCGGCATACTCTCCGGCCTACGGGAGAGTGGCGGTGACATCGGTCTCATCCGCGCCGTCCCCGGCGGCGCCATCGGTCGGTTCGGGGGGAGACGGCAGACGCCCGCTCAAGATCGGGATCGTGAGCCCGTATGGCTATCCCCATCCGGGCGGCGTCAACGAGCACGTCCGATTCACCTACGAGGCCATGAGCCGCATGGGCCACGACGTGTGGATCATCACCAGCAAGTACGGCCGTGAGCGCGAGAGCGAGGGCCACGTCATCCGCCTCGGCACCGGCTGGGCGGCGCCGGCGAATGGCTCCGTCGGCCGGGTGACGCTGGGCCTGCGGTTCAAGCACCAGGCGCGCGAGGTGCTCGAGGCGCACCGGTTCGACATCCTCCACTTCCACGAGCCGTTCGTGCCGTTCCTCTCCCCGACGATGCTCGACCAGTCCCGGGACACCGTGAACATCGCGACGTTCCATGCCTTCGGCGGCTTCTCGCCCTCGTACTGGATCGGGAAGCGCTTCGCCGGACGGTTGGCCGATCGCCTTCACGGGCGAATCGCCGTCTCGGGCGCCGCGCGCCACTTCATCAGCCGCTACTTCCCCGGCGAGTACGAGATCATTCCGAACGGCGTCGACCTCGATCGATTCACCGAGGCCCAGCCATTCGAGGAGCTCCGCGACGGCAGGACGCTGAATATCCTGTTCGTCGGGCGGCTGGAGGAGCGCAAGGGCCTCATCCACCTGCTGAAGGCCTACAACCGGCTGCGCAAGCGCAAGGTCGACGCGCGGCTGCTCGTCGTCGGTGCCGGGCCGAAGCTGCGCGAGTACCGGCGATTCGTCGGGCTGCGCGGGATCCGGGACGTGGAGTTCCTCGGCCGGGTCAGCGACGACGACAAGGTGCGCTACTTCGCCTCCGCCGACATCTACTGCGCCCCGAACACGGGCCAGGAGTCGTTCGGCATCGTCCTGCTCGAGGCGATGGCAGCCGGCGTCCCGATCGTGGCGTCCGACATCCACGGCTTCAAGCGGGTGGTCGAGCGCAACGTCCAGGGCCTCCTCGTCGAGCCCCGCAATCCCCGCGCCCTTGCCGCCGCCCTCTACGCGCTCGCGCGCGACCCGGACCTGCGCCACGAGATGGGCGACGCCGGCCGCGCCCGGGCCCCCGAGTTCAGCTGGGATCGCGTGACCGAACGGATCGTCGACTTCTACTACGAGACGCGGGATCGGGTTCTCGCCTGACGGGGCTCAGTCCATCGGCTTGCGCCAGACCGTGAAGCTGCGCTCCGGCTCGAATCCGAGGGAGCGGTACAGGTCGGTCGCACCGGTCGGGCTGTCAGTATCCACCCCGAGGCTGGCCGAGGTGAAGCCCGCCTCACGCGCAGCAACGAGCGAGCCGGCCAGCAGCGCCCGGGCCAGCCCGCGGCGCCGCCATGGGCGGCGCACGGAGACGGAGTCGACGTAGACTCGCGCCCGTCCATGGGCCTCGTTCTCGGCCATCGGAACCGTCGTGATCACCACGCCGGCGATCTCGTCGCCGTCCCAGCCGATGCGCCAGAACCTGGGTTCGGCATGATGC
>DASVEH010000102.1:0-2744 GCA_036380655.1 Candidatus Limnocylindria bacterium
TCGAGGCTGTCGATCGTCTCCCCGGGCTCGAGATCATCTTCGTCAAGCACGATCGTGGGCAGACCGCCGAGGGTCCCAGGCTCGGGGGTGGGTGAGCGCGTGGGACGCGGCGTCGGTGATGGCGACGATGACGGGCTCGCCGCTGGAAGAGCCGTGGCGCACGCGCTCACTACCAGCAGCGCCAACACGCTGAGGGGCCGCACACGGAGCGTAGGCGTGCCGGATGGACGAGCGGGTGGACGCATGGCTGGGCTCCCGTCGCGGTGGGCCGTTCGGCCGCACTCACCCTGTTGGCGTCACCGGGGGTTCGTTTGGTTCGATCCACCGGTGGCCCCGGCTTGGCCTACTCCTCGGGCGGGAAGCCGCAGCATTCCCCGAGGTCCTCGAAGCCGATGACCTCGTACTCGGTCCACACGAAGGCGGCCCGGCAGTCCAGGATGATCCGGGCCGGGTTGAGGGTCGACTCGAACTCGGCCGGGATCTCGCCACCGAAGAAGTCGGCATCGACGGTGCCGCGGCAGTCGGTGGCGGCCGGATCCTCGAAATGACCGGTGATCCGCACGACGTCGCCGCGCTCCGGGGTCTCGAGGCCGGCGTCCGGGTGCGGTCGGTAGCTGATCCACCAGGCGTGCTGGAGGTACTCGAGGTGCTCCTGCGTCAGCCAACCCGGCGAGTAGCGGTACGGGTTGAGCGGTCCGTGGATCGGCAGGTCGACCACGCCGGTGACCTCGATCTCGGTGCGCCCGTAGCAGTGGAGCGCTTCCAGCGCGGTGAGCACGGCGATCTGCTCGGCCGTCATCGGTGACGATGGACAGGTCGTCTCGGCCTCCGTCAGCCACGGGTCCTCTGACGCAGCGATCGGCGTCGCGACGAAGCCGATGAGTCCGCATCCGCCCTCGCACCCCTCGACGTCGTCGAAGGGCGCGACGCGATACCAGCGCAGGTCGCCCGCATCGGTCGGTTCGCCGATGATGAAGGCTCGCCTGCCCGGCTCGAGCGTCACGAGCGTCTCCGAGTCCTCGCTCGCCGCCGACCGCAGGTTGAGGCCATCGGTCGTGACCTCGGCGATCGCCCGATTCGGGATGATCGCCGCCGTCGTCGGGGCGGACGATGGGCTCGCTGCCTGGCTGGCCGATGCCGCCGCGCTCGGTTCGGAGCTGCCCGATGGCTGCGCCGAAACCGAAGGGCTGGCCGTTGGCGACGCGCCGCCGACCTCGTTCGGGTTGCCCATGACCGCAAGCCCGAGGAGCCCGCCTCCGAGGACGGCTGCCAGGCCTCCGACCACGACCGCCACGGCAATCCATGGCCGCCTCTTGGGCGCCGGCTGCGCGGTGTACGCGCGGGCGTCGGCGCGCTGGACGGCACCGCACTGCGGGCAGTAGCCGGCATCGGGAGCGAGGGGCGCGCCGCAGGCTCGGCACTCCGTGCTCATCGGTTCGGGACGGTCGCGGTACGACATCCGTGGCTCCCTCGCCGGCTGGCCGGCTCACTGATTGCTGCTTGCTGCGCACGCTGCGCTGTCGCGGTCCGGCGATCTACCGACGAATGACGTACGGGACTGCGAACGTGTGACCGTCGACCTCAGTCGAGGATGCGGACCGATTCGAGGACGGGCTCGGCAGCGGCCAGCGCCTGCTCCCATCGGTCCACCGATCCGCCGACCATGACAGCCAGCAGGCCGTCATCGGTGTCATAGAGCCCGACCCACAACCGGCGCCTCGGATCGATGCCCAGCTCCCCGGCGGTCAGCTCCATGACGTGCTCGTGTCCCTGACCGGCGTTCTCGATCTCGACGACGGTGCCGGTCAGCCCGCCGAGCTGCGACGTGCTCGTTTCGCGAATCACCAGGCGGTCGTTGGCGGACAGGGCCTCGGCCGCCCCCTGCGCCGTGGCGACATCCACCGCCTCGAGCCGGCTGGCGCTCCAGATCCGAGTGGGACGGGCGAACTGGACGGCGATGACATCGGGCGTGCCGACGTCGCGCTGGACGTCGAAGAAGCCGTCGAGCAGCTGCACCGCGCGCCATCCCTCGCCGAGCTCGAAGGTGACGTGGGGGTCGAAGGCGCTGCGGGTGTAGTTGCCGGGCGGCAACGGATCGCTCGTCGCGGAGAGCTCCATCGGCTCAGGCACGGCCGCCGATGGGGACGCGCTCGGGGTGCTCATCGCCTGGCACGCGCTGAGCGTAACCACGCCGGCCAGACCGATCACTCGCCACACAATGGCAATACCATCTGGCCGCTCATTCGGTTCAGCGGCGATCGAGCCGCCAGCGGTTGCGCGATCTAGAGCTTCGGCTCGTCGCGACTGCCGAAGTCGCCCTCCGAACCGGATTCGATCTCGCCCTGCGAGCCGGGCGTCTCGTCGTCGAGCGGGCTGGCGCCGTAATCGGGTCCCGGCGGCCTGTTCACGGTGTCGTCCAGCGCTTCAGGCACGCCGGCCCAGCCGCTGGGGCGATCACCCTCGAGGGCTTCGTCGCGGTCCGTGTCGAGCTCGTCGTCGGTCGTGTCCATCGGTCGTTCGTCGGTATGGTCGGTCATCTGGCGGCTCCTTCAGGTGGTGGGACAGCCCGCGCATTAGCGCACGGCGCGCTCGAGCAGCTCGATGACGTCGCGCTTGCGCGCCACGATGTGCTCGAGCAGATGCTCGGTGGCCTCGCCCTCCGCGTCGTCGGCATCGGCCGGGATGGCCTCGACGACCGCGTCGTTGGCCTCCCGCTGCATGGCGGCCAACCACTCCAGCGTGGC
>DASVEH010000103.1:0-2443 GCA_036380655.1 Candidatus Limnocylindria bacterium
CGCCATCCATCGCCTGACGTCGGCTGCTCGAGCTGGTCGGGCACGCAGCCAACCACCGGCAATCCAAGCATCACAGCGAGCAGAGCACGACGCACTCAGGTCTCCAGGCGCGCGCCCTTGATGTCGGTGCCCATGGCGTGATAGCCGCCATCGACGTGGATCATCTCGCCCGACGTCATGCGCGCCCAGTCGCTCAGGAGGAAGCAGACCATCTGGCCGACCGGCGTGGCATCGGTGAGGGACCAGTCGAGCGGCGCGCGGTCCAGCCAGTGGCCGGCGATCTGGTCGAAGCCCGGGATGCTCTTGCCGGCCATGGTGCGGATGGGTCCGGCGGAGACGGTGTTGACGCGAATGCCGTCCGGGCCGAGGTCACGGGCCAGGTAGCGGGTGATCGCCTCGAGGCCGGCCTTGGCGACACCCATCCAGTCGTAGATCGGCCAGGCGAATCGCCCGTCGAAGGTCAGGCTGACGAGCGAGGCGCCGCCGCGCTCCCGTGCCGCCGCCATCGGCTCGCGCAGGCCGACGCCGAGTGCCTTGAGCGAGAAGGCCGAGGTCTGGAAGGCGGTCGCCACGCTCTCCCACGGGGTGTTCACGAAATTGCCGCCGAGGGCGTCCGACGGCGCGAAGCCGATGGCATGCACGACGCCGTCGACGTGGCCCCATCGGTCCATGAGGTCCTTCGACACCGCCTCGATGTGCGACGGGTCGTTCACGTCGAGCTCCAGGACATCGGGCGCTCCGGCCGGCAGCTTCTTCGCCACCCGCTCGGTCAGGCTCCGCGCCCGCCCAAAGCTGGTGAGGACGATCTCGGCCCCCGCCTCCTGGGCGACCTTGGCGATGGCGTACGCGATGCTGTCGTCGGTGAGGACGCCGGTGACGAGCAGCTTCTTGCCTTCGAGGAGCATGCGAACGGGTGCCTCCGGGCGTGCTTTGACCGATGCGCCGCGACGCGGCGCCTGCGCCGGAATTGTACCCGCGAGCGGCTTCAGCCCTGGACGCCGAGGCCGTCCGGATGCCGGATCGGGGGTGCGGGCAGCTCGATGACCGCGCCGCCGCCGAGCGGGACGGCAACGTCGGTGAACGGGATCGCGGCGCCGCCCTTCTCGATGTCGGTGGTGAAGGCCGCGTGGACGTACCCCGCCGGCATCGAGATCCGCAGGTCGCCCTGCGGCGGGCTCAGCATGAGGGCGCCTCCCTCGTCCACGTGGAGCACGTCGCGAGTCTCGCCATCGAACGGGTCGAGCGTGCGCAGCACGGAGCCGCCATCCGGTCCGAACTCGATGTAGACGATCGCGGCACGTCCGTCGAAGAAGGTGATGCCCGCCTCGCCCTGGAACGGCAGCTCCTGCGCGACGCCCGTGGCAAGGTTGATCGCCTCGGCGAAGCAGCGCACGCCGGTGCAGCGGGACCCGAGGATGACCCCGCCGGCGGCGCCCATCACCTCGCGCTGCCCCAGGTCGATCACCTCTCCGGTCTCGAGCTCCAGCACGTCGATCGTGCACGCGCCCGCGCCGCACGTCCGGCGCAGCAGGTGCCCGCCCTCGGCCGACATCATCAGGTCGACCCCGAAGCGTGCGATGGCGGCGAGGCGCATGCCGGCAGGCTCGCTCGCGCGGGGCCGTGACGGCGGCATCACCTCTCGTAGCTCGCCGCTCCCGTCGAGCGCAAGCCGAACCACGCCGAGATCGTGCTCGTCGTCGTCCCGGGCGACGAGCGCCAGGTAGGCGTGCTGGCCGTCGGGCGCCACGGCCATCGACCACACGATCTCACGCATTTCCGCCAGGACCTCGTCCCCACCGTCGGCCCGGATCTGGAGCCGATGGATCGCCGTCCCCGCGCCGTCGTCGGCCACGTATACGACCGTGCCCTCGATCGCGCGGCCAACCGCGGGGACGCGGCCGACCTGCGTCTCCGGGTCACCGGCCCAGGGAACCTCCATGTCGACGAGCGGCGCAGGGTCGGCGAGCGTTCCTGCCTGGAGGACGTAGTGGTTGCCCGGGCCCTGGGCGAAGATCCACGGTGCGAACACCCAGGCGATGTCGCCGGGCTCGAGCGGCCCGGCGGCAGCGTCATCGGTGGGCCCCACCTCCGATGGCGACGGCTCCCCTGCGCCGCCGCCGGCCGGAGCGCGCGCCCCCTGCAGCCACAGGAGGGCGATCGGCGCCGCGACGAGCACGACGAGCAGGATGGCCAGGCCGAGGAGGATTGGGCGGCGGATCGTCACGTCGCATTAGACGCATACCGCGCAAGGGTGTTGCATGCGTTCGCCGACGCATCGGTCTAGCATTCGCAGACCGATGATGGTCCGCCTCTACGACTACGACGTGCCCGCCGCCGACCAGAACGCCGGCGTGCCGAGCCTGCGGCCACTCCTCGAGGGGCTCGACACGGCCGATCGCCGAGCGCTGCTGACCGGGCTCTTCAAGCCCGAGCGCATCCCCGG
>DASVEH010000104.1:0-5142 GCA_036380655.1 Candidatus Limnocylindria bacterium
TCAAGCTCATCGGCAAGGTGGCTTCCGCCGATGCGACCGTGCTGGTCACCGGCGAGTCCGGCACCGGCAAGGAGCTCATCGCCGAGGCGCTGCATCGGGCCAGCAAGCGCAACCCGCATCCGCTGGTGAAGGTGAGCTGCGCCGCCCTTCCCGAGACCCTGCTCGAGACCGAGCTGTTCGGCCACGAGAAGGGATCGTTCACGGGCGCGATGACGATGCGCAAGGGGCGCTTCGAGACCGCCAACAAGGGCACCATCTTCCTCGACGAGATCGGCGAGATGACGCTCGGCACCCAGACGAAGCTGCTGCGCATCCTGCAGGAGCGCGAGTTCGAGCGCATCGGCTCCAACACGCCGATCAAGATCGACATCCGGGTCATCACCGCCACCAACCGCAACCTGGCCGAGGAAGTCGGTAAGGGCAAGTTCCGCGAGGATCTCTACTACCGGCTCAACGTGATCCACATCCACATGCCGCCGCTGCGGGACCGCAAGGACGACATCGCGCTGCTGGTCGAGCACTTCCTGGTGAAGTACCGGCACTCCCCTGGCGCCATCCCGACCGCCATCAGCGAGGAGGCGCTCCAGCGTCTCGTTGACTACGACTGGCCCGGCAACGTCCGCGAGCTGGAGAACGCGATCGAGCGCGCGGTCGTCCTGTCGCGGGGCAACCCGATCACGATCGAGCACCTCCCCTTCGGCGACACCCGCGAGGCGCGGGACCGGGCCCGCCTGGCCGAGCGGCGCACCCGCCTCGAGGACGACGAGGCGGAGCTCTCCGACCGGCGCGACCAGCTGGACGCCGATGAAGCCCATGCAGACACCGCCGATGCTGGTGCGGGCAACGGCGCCGCCGGCTCCTTCAAGGACCGTGTCGCCTCCCTCGAGCGCCAGCTGATCAAGGAGGCGCTCGATCGCGCCGGCGGCAACCGCACCAAGGCCGCCGATGATCTGGGCATCTATCGGCGCCTGCTCTACGCCAAGATCAAGGAGTACGGGCTCGGGGAGTAGTCCGCGCATGCGCATGGCCGAAATTCCGGCACGAGAGGGACAGAATCGGCCGGTGGTATCCTTCTTGCCTCTCTCGACAGGCACGAAACCCACACCTTGAAGGGGACGCTCGCCCATGTTCAGCCGCGTACGAATCGCGATCAGATTCTTCTTCGTCGGGCTGGCCGTCGGCGTTCTCCTTGCGCCACGCAGCGGCGAGGAGACGCGCCGCATGGTGCGAGAGAAGGCCGATCGGATCCTCAACGACGTGCTCGACGCCGCAACGCTCGGCACCGTCGAGACGAGCCGCACCGACGACGTCCCGGAGGAGGCCGAGGCCCCGCGACGCGCCTCGCGCTCCACGAATGGCGGCGGGACGACCGGCCGGCCGCGCACCCGAACCGCGAGCACGACCAGCACCGGCACGGCGTCCAGCTGACCTGACCGATGCGGTGGCCGCGCATTCCGCGGCCGCGCAGCCAGGAGGACGACCCCGCCCGCGACCGGGCACGGATGGTGGCCGAGCAGCTCGAGGCTCGCGGCCTTCGCGATCCGGAACTCCTGCGTGCCTTCGGCGCGGTCGAGCGTCATCGATTCGTCGAGGGGAGCGAGGCCTACGGCGATCACGCGCTGCCCGTCGGCTCGGGCCAGACGATCTCGCAGCCGTACGTGGTGGCGATGATGACGAACTTTGCGCGGCCGCCCGATGGGTGGGCCGGCGCGAACGTCCTCGAGGTCGGCACCGGATCCGGGTACCAGGCCGCCATCCTGGCAGAGCTGGGTGCTCGAGTCACCAGCATCGAGCGGCACGAGTCATTGGCCACGACCGCCAGGCAGCGGCTTGCCGACGCCGGCTACGGCGCGAACGTGGAGGTGGTGGTCGGCGACGGGACGCAGGGGTGGCCGGCGCATGAGCCGTATCGGTCCGTCATGGTGACCGCCGGCGCGCCATCGGTCCCGGGACCGTTGCTGGAGCAGCTGGATTGGGCGGGGGGCAGGCTGATCATGCCGGTCGGGAATCGCGAACACCAGCTCCTGACGCTGGTCGTGCGCGAGGGTGACGAGCTCAGGACGGAGGAGCTTGAGCCCGTCGTGTTCGTGCCGCTGATCGGGGAGCACGGGTACCGGCCCGACCCGTAGACGAGCGGTTGGCACATGGCCTGCATCCCCGGTGGCGAACGCCCAACTCCGTGACGAGGCACGCGACCATGACCTATGACCGCCGACCCGACCCCGTCGATCCCGTGGACCCGGTCGAGAACGAGACGCGAGTCGTCGAGCGCCAGACGTACGTCGAACGCGAACGGCCCGTCGCCGACCCGTACGCGGCCCAGCCATCGGGACACCAGGTGAACGTCAACTCCGCCGAGCGAGGCTACGTCGAGCCCGGACCGGGTCCGCTCGCCGTGGTGCGACGCATCGTGTCGCTGCTGTTCGGCATCCTCGCCGTAATGCTGGGGCTGCGGATCCTGCTGCTGCTCCTGGTCGCCAACCAGCAGAACTCGATCGTCGACTTCGTCTACAACGTGACGGAGCCGTTCGTCGCGCCATTCCGCGGCATCTTCGCCATCAACGAGGTGACGCCGGGCGGCGGCAGCGTCCTCGACATCGCCGCGCTTGTCGCCCTCGTGGGCTGGCTGCTCATCTACCTGCTGCTGATGGCAATCCTGCGCCTGGGTGATCGCGATCGCGTGAGCGTCGCCTAGGGCCGGCGCGGAGTTCGGCCCACCACGGGTGCGAATTATCGGGTGAGGAGGGCGACCGCAAAGGCCGCACCGGAACGCTGCGCTAGACTGCCCGACGAGCATGGATATTCGGGCGCAACTCACCGGCTACCCGCGCATGGGGCCGAACCGCGAGCTGAAGTGGGCGCTGGAGCGCGCCTGGTCCGGCCGCTTCGAGACCGATGCGTTCGCCGCCCGCGTCGCGGAGCTGCGGCAGGCTCACCTTGCGGAGCAGCGCGAGGCGATCGGGTGCGCCGTCGACGACTACTTCCTGTACGACGAGGTGCTCGAGACCGCGCTCATGCTCGGGATCGCGCCGGAGTCGGAACGCGAGCGGGTCGGCACCGATGCCTTCGGCGTCCTCACCGCGCTCGCTCGCGGCACGCCCGAGCGCGAGGCGTGGGAGATGACCAAGTGGTTCGACACGAACTACCACTACGTCGTCCCGGAGATCGCCGCGCCGATCGGTGAGCTCGAGCCCCTGCCGTGGCGAGAGCCCGTGGCAGACGCGGACGTGACCTGGGCGGTGCTCGGCCCGTACAGCCTGCTCAAGCTGAGCAAGGTGGGCGAAGGTCTCGACCCCGCGGATCTCGCGGGCCAGGCCGGCCACGCGCTCTGGAGCTGGGCACGCAAGAACGCCGACAGCTTGGCCCTCCAGGTCGACGAGCCCTGCCTCGGCATGGTAATGGACGAGGCGGATCGGACCCTGCTGGAGGCCGCCTACGCAGAATCCGCCGACCTGGGCCTCGCAACGCCGCCGCTGGTGACGGTGCAGTTCGGGCGGGCTTCGGCCCAAACGGTGGAGGTGCTCGGCCGCAGGGGCTTCGCCGTCCAGGTGCCGGTCGAATCGGTCCCGGAGCTGCGACGGACGGCCGCCTGGGACGCGCAGCCGGAGCACGTGGTAGCGGTCATGGACGGCCGCAGCGTCTGGCCGGACGACTTCGACAGGGCCCGGGATGCGCTGGCGCAGGCCGATGACGGGAAGGTCGTGCGCCTGGTCCCGTCGACCAGCCTCATGTTCCTGCCGGTCACCACCGAGGGCGAGGACCTGCCGCCCGGGTTCCAGTTCGCCCGCGAGAAGGCGCGCGCCCTCGCCGAGTGGCCTGACGCCATCACCGCAGGCACCGCTCCCGAGGTTCCGCAGCCGCCGCCCGCCGAGTGGCCGGCCATCGGCCAGCTCCAGCAGCGCGCGCCCCGCGGGGAGCGAAAGGCGGCACAGGCGGACCTCAACCTGCCGCCCTATCCGACCACGACGACCGGTTCGCTGCCTCAGACCACCGAGGTCCGTCAGCTGCGCGTCAAGCTGGGAAAGGGCGAGCTGCAGCGCGACGACTACGACAGCGCCATGAGCAAGCTCATCACGGACTCCGTGGCCTGGCAGGAGCGGATGGGGCTCGACGTCCTCGTCCACGGCGAGTTCGAGCGGACCGACATGGTCGAGTACTTCGCCGAGCAGATGGACGGCTTCCATACCACCCACAACGGCTGGGTCCTCTCCTATGGAAGCCGATGCGTCCGGGCTCCCATCCTGGCCGCGCCGCCGAGCATCAGCGAGCCGATGACGGTCGACGAGTGGAAGGTCGCGCAGGCCGCCACCGACAAGCCGGTGAAGGGGATGCTGACCGGGCCGGTGACCATCGTGAACTGGAGCTTCCGCCCGCCGAGCGTGCCGGATGATCGGCTCTTCTGGGCGGTCGCACAGCCGATCGCGGAGGAGGTCGCGCACCTGGTCGAGGCCGGGGCGCGCGTCATCCAGGTCGATGAGCCGGCGGTCCGCGAACGATGGCCGCTGCCCACCGAGGACGCGCCGAAGCTGCGCGAGATCTACGCGCGCGGCGTGCGGGCGGCCCTCAACCACGTCTACGACCAGCCGCCGCACGTCCAGATGCACACGCACATGTGCTACGGGGACTTCGGCGACATCGTGCCGCTCTGGTCGGACGCCGGCGTGGACGTGGCATCGGTGGAGTTCAGCCGGTCCAAGGACGACAGCTACATCCGCCAGTTCTACGGGCTGTTCGGGGACGGGCATCTCCAGATCGGTCCTGGGGTCTTCGACGTCCACTCACCGCACACGCCGGGCGCATCGGTCATGACCGAGCGCCTGCATCACTTCCGGGGCTTCATGGACGAGGCCGACCTGTGGGTCAACCCGGACTGCGGCCTCAAGACCCGCCGCTGGGAGGAGATCGAGCAGCAGCTCGGCGACATGGTCTCCGCGGCCAGGGAGCTGCGCACCGCCGGGACCTCGTAGTCGGTGCCGGACGCTACGCCGCTCCATGGGTCGGAGCCGCAACGTTCATGGCACTGGCGTGAGATCGTGCTGCACGATCCCACGATGTCACGCAGCGGTGCTGACAGGACGACGGTGGCCCGGATGAGGAGACTGAAGCGAAACCGCGGATCGACTGATGCTCTCTGAGCGCAAC
>DASVEH010000105.1:0-2822 GCA_036380655.1 Candidatus Limnocylindria bacterium
CGCGTCGACATCGGCCAGGGCGACGTATCGTGGGTCGTCATGGCGGACATCGAGGAGAACGAGTTCTGCGTGCTGAAGTCGCTGCCGAAGGAGGAGAGCGCCTGATGAAGATCGCATTCGTGGCCGGCTTCGGCCCCATCATCGGCGAGGCCGATGCGGCTCATGCCTTCTGGCGCGACGGCCTCGGCATCGCGCTGGAGGAGGCGGCCCCGGGATACTTCACCAACGACGACCTCGAGGGCGTCAAGGCGTTCGCTCTGTGGCCGCTGACCCAGGCGGCCGAGGCCACCTTCGGCTCCGCCGAGTGGCCGCCCGACCTGCCCACGCCGCAGGCGTGGCTCGAGCTGGACCTCGAGTCGGCGGATGCCGTCGCGCCGGCGATCGAGGAGCTCCGGGAGGCCGGGCATCGCGTGCTGCGCGAGGCCCACGAGGAGCCATGGGGGCAGACCACGGCCCGCGTTCTCTCGCCCGAAGGCATGCTGGTGGGGATCACCTACACCCCGTGGATGCACAAGGACGAGCCCGGTCCGATCACGGAGTCTTGAACCGATGACAGCCACGAAGGTCCAGGTCGTCTTCGACTGCGCCGACCCGGGGGCACAGGCCGACTTCTGGCGCGAGGCGCTCCACTATGTCAGTCCGGACCCGCCGGCGCCGCACGCCAGCTGGGAGGACTTCCTGCGTGCCGAGGGCGTCCCCGAAGAGGAGTGGAACGACGCGAACGCGGTGGAGGATCCCGACGGCGTCGGCCCACGCCTCTTCTTCCAGAAGGTGCCCGAGTCGAAGGTCGCCAAGAATCGGATGCACCTCGACCTCAACGTCGGCGGCGGTCCGTCGGTCTCTCTCGAGGAGCGGCGCCGTCGCGTGGACGAGGAGGTGGCGCGTCTCAAAGGGCTCGGCGCGACCGACGAGCGCGGCGCAATGGAGAAGCGAGGCGAGTACTGGGTCCGGATGAACGATCCGGAGGGCAACGAGTTCTGCGTCCAGTGACGCCCAGGCGTCAGCCCTCGGCGGCCGCGCGAAGCTCGGCCTTGTGGGCGCGTTTCCTCGCCTGGTAATCGGCCAATGCCTGGGCAGAGTCGACGTCGCCGAGGGTCGGATGCGCCGGCAGCACCTCCTCTATGCCGGGCGGCCTGATCCCGAGCTGCTTGGCCAGCACCGCGGTCAGCGAGGCGACCTTCATGTCACCGAAGCCGGGCAGGGCGGCAATGCGCTTCTGGAGGTCACGCCCGTCGGACGCATCGGTCCAGAGGCGGGCGGCGTCGCCGTCATAGGTGTCGGCCACGTGGGTGGCGACCTCCCGCACCCGCTTCGCCATGGCGGCCGGGAAGCGGTGGATGGCGGGCGGGCCCTTGGCGGCCGCCAGCAGTTTCGCCTCGTCGACGGTCGCCAGCTCGCGGGCGTCGAGCGTCCCGAGCCGGTCGAGCAGGACCTTCGGTCCCGAAAAGGCCTTCTGGACGGGCACCTGCTGGTCCAGCGCGAAGCCGATGAGGAGGGCCAGCGGCTCGCTGACGAGGAGCCGGTCGGCATCGTCGTCACCGGTGAGGTAGAGGCGGTCGGTTGCGGCCATGCCGGCATCGTACTCCGAGGCTGGCCCTTCGAAAAATCGCTCGATTGACGCCTGGGCGAACGGCGCGCGGCTACGATGCGCACCTGTCGACAGCCGCGGGACGGAGGTAGAGGAACGGATGCGCACGCTCATCAAGGGTGGAACGATCGTCAACGCCGACGCCACGACCGTGGCGGACGTGCTGGTGGACGGCGAGCGGATCGCGCTCATCGGCGCCGACCTTGACCTCCAGGCCGACCGGACGGTCGATGCCACCGGCAAGTGGGTCATCCCCGGCGCGATCGACGTCCACACCCACATGGAGCTCCCCTTCGGGGGCACCTTCGCCAAGGACACGTTCGAGACCGGCACCCGCGCGGCGGCATTCGGCGGGACGACGACGATCATCGACTTCGCCGTGCAGGGCAAGGGACAGGCCCTGCGCGAGGGGCTCGACGCCTGGCACGCCAAGGCCGAGGGCAAGGCCACGGTCGACTACGGCTTCCACATGATCATGTCGGACGTCACCGACGCCACGCTCGCGGAGATGGACGGTCTTGTCGCGGAGGGCGTCACCGACTTCAAGCTCTTCACCGCCTACCCCGGTGTCTTCTACTCCGATGACGGCGCCATCTTCCGCGCCATGCAGCAGACGGCGAAGAACGGCGGCCTCATCCTCATGCACGCCGAGAACGGCATGGCGATCGACGTGGTGGCGGCCCAGAACGTGGAGGCGGGGAACACGGACCCGTACTACCACGGCACGAGCCGCTCGCCGATCATGGAGGGCGAGGCGACGAACCGCGTCATCCGCCTGGCGCAGGTTGCCGGCGTGCCGGTCTACATCGTCCACCTCTCGGCCATCGAGGCACTGAACGAGGTGCGCAGGGCCCGCGACGAGGGCCTGCCGGCTTACGCCGAGACGTGCCCCCAGTACCTCTTCCTGACGCTCGACGACATGGGCAACGGCTTCGAGGGCGCCAAGTTCGTCTGCTCGCCGCCGCTGCGCACCCCCGAGCACGCCAACGAGCTGTGGAAGGGCCTCGCCAAGGACGACCTCCAGGTGGTCTCGACCGACCACTGCCCGTTCGACTTCCATGGCCAGAAGGACCTCGGGGAGGGTGACTTCCGCAAGGTGCCGAACGGCCTGCCGGGCGTCGAGGACCGGGTCAACCTGCTCCACTCCGGCGGCGTCGCCGATGGCTACCTGACCCCGAATCGCTGGGTCGATGTCATCAGCACCTCGCCCGCCCGCATGTTCGGCCTCGAGGGA
>DASVEH010000106.1:0-17799 GCA_036380655.1 Candidatus Limnocylindria bacterium
GGCGCAGCTGGAGGCTGCCGCATCGGCGAACGAGCTGCCGCACATCATCGCGGCGGGCTACGACGCGCTGCCCGGGCATACCGAGAACGGAATCGTCGTCGCCATCGACGACTTCGTCGAGCAGGGTGGCTACGGTGCGGACATGTTCCCCGAGGCCATCTGGAGCGCCGGAGAGTGGAAGGGTCAGCGGGTCGGCATTCCGATCGACACGCACACGATGAACCTCTACTACAACAAGGCCCTCTTCGAGGACGCCGGCCTGGATCCCGAGAGTCCTCCGACCGATCAGGCATCGTTCGAGGAGGCCATCACCGCCATCGGCGAGAACACCGATGCCAGCGGCTACCAGGTGGTCGGCAGCGGTCCGGGCGGTAACTTCCTGGCCGGCATCCAGTTCGCCGCGTTCTTCTACCAGGGCGGCGGCGAGTGGACGAATGCCGACTTCACCGAGGTCACCTTCAACAGCGAGGCCGGCGTCCAGGCCGCGGAGTACCTCGCCCACCTGGCCAGCGATCTGGGCGCTCCGATCGTCGAGAGCGACGCGGAGATCAATGCCTTCCAGCAGGGCCAGAACGGCATGGTCATGTCCGGCATCTGGGAGACGACCCGCTACAGCGAGGCCCTCGGCGAGGCCCTCGGCGTGGCGCCGATCCCCTCGATCTTCGGTGACGGCACCTGGGGTGGCTCGCACAACCTGGCCGTGACGTCCGCCGGCGTGGAGGACGAGAACACCAAGGCGTGCGCGTACTACTTCATCGACTGGTTCAGCCAGAACTCGCTCCAGTGGGGCGCCGCCGGTCAGATCCCGGCGCGCAACGAGGTCCGCGAGTCCGATGAGTTCCAGAACGCCTCGGGCGAAGGCCTCCTGCCGCTGATCGCGCAGGTCGCCCCGCTCGCTGAGTCGGTGCAGTTCCTGCCGACCATCCCGGCCGGTGGTGACATCCTCTTCGGGCCCCAGGGCGCCGGCGAGGCCACCACGCTCGTGGTCAACGGCAGCGATGCCCAGGAGATCCTCGACGAGTTTGCGGCAGCGCAGACGGAGATCCTGCTGCAGAACAAGGAGCGGTACGGCTTCTAGGCCCTCCGCAGGGAGGACGGGGGCGGCCGCGACGGCTGCCCCCGTCCATCACCCGATCTTCCCAACCCGGCCCGACTTGATCAGAAGAGGACCGTGACGATGAGCTCCATGGCCGTCGCGCCGCCGCGCCGTGACCGGGGAGGACTGCTCTCCAGGCTCGCGTGGGGATCGGGCAAGGATCGGCGGCGCCGCATCGGCGAAAGCCCGATCACGCCGTACCTCTTCATCCTCCCCCACTTCGCGATCTTCTCCGTCTTCATCCTCTTCCCGTTCTTCCTCGGGATCTGGATGAGCCTCCATGACTCGACGGCGCTGCGCGACGGTCCGTTCGTCGGCATTCGCTGGTATCAGCAGCTGTTCGACCCGTCGAACACCCTGCAGTTCCCCCGCTTCTGGAACAGCGTGTGGAACACCGTCATCTTCGTCATCATCAGCACGCCGTTGCTGGTCGGCATCGGCCTTGCCCTCGCCTCGCTGCTGAACCAGCGCCTCCGGGGGCGGAACATCTTCCGGGCGATCTACTTCGTGCCCTGGACCCTGTCGGTCGCCGTCGTCGGGCTGACGTGGTGGTGGATGTTCAACGGCAACGCGGGGTTCGTGACCGAGTTCATGGCCGACACGTTCGGGTGGAGCCCGAGCTGGCTCACGACGAACCCCTGGGCCTGGATCACCATCCTCGTCGCAACCCTGTGGTGGACCATCGGCTTCAACACGATCATCCTCCTGGCCGGCATGCAGGCCATCGCGGTCGACCTCTACGAGGCCGCGTCGATCGACGGCGCCAACCGGTGGCAGCAGTTTCGGTCGATCACGATTCCCAGCCTCAAGCCGATCCTGCTGCTCGTCGTCACGCTCCAGATCATCGCGTCCTTCCAGCTCGTCGGCCAGCCGCAGCTCATGACCGGCGGGGGGCCACCGAGCCAGCTCGGCGGCGAGACGAACCCCGTCCTGCTCCATGTCTACAACACCGGGTTCGGTGGCCGTCGTGAGCTGAGCCTCGCCGCCGCGATGGCGCTCATCGTCGCCGCGATCATGATCGTCGTCTCGATCGTCAACTTCCGTCTCTTCAGCTCCGAGCGGTCGTAGGAGGCGCGCGATGGCAACCACTCTCGACCACGGACTCGAGCGGGACCAGCCCGTCGAGCTCAAGGCGGCCGGCACCCGGCGGGGCGGGATCGGCCGCGCCCTCATGTACCTCCTGCTCGGCGCGATCGCGGCCTTCTTCATCCTGCCCTTGGTGGTCGTGGTGAGCGCCTCGTTCAAGTACTCCGCCGAGATCTTCACCGACCCCGGCATCTTCCCCGCCGATCCCGGCTTCGAGAACTACACCGCGCTCTTCGCGCGCGCCGAGTTCGTCGACTGGTTCCGCAACAGCGCCATCGTGTCGACGGCGGGTACGCTCATCACGCTCGCGATCACGTCGCTGTCGGCGTACGCGTTCGCCCGGATCGACTTCCCGTTCAAGGGAGCGCTGTTCGGGCTGCTGATCACGACCCTCGTGCTGCCCGGCGTGATGTTCCTGGTGCCCCAATTCAAGCTCGTCGGAGAGCTGGGCTTGTACGACACCCTTCCCGCCCTGGTTCTGCCGGGATTGGCCGGCGTGTTCGGTGTCTTCTTCATGCGCCAGTTCTTCCTGGGGTTGCCCGTGGAGCTCGAGGAGGCGGCGTATGTCGACGGCGCGAGCCGGCTGCGCACGTTCGTTTCCGTGGCGCTCCCCCTCGCCGGGCCGGCGCTCGCCACCCTGGCGGTCATCACCTTCCTCGCCTTCTGGAACGACTACCTGTGGCCGGTCATCATCTGCCAGGACAACTGCCCGCTTCCTGCCGGCCTGCGGCTGCTCCAGCGCCAGTACACCGGTGACCCCGGGCTCGTCACGGCCGGGGCAACTGTGGCTGCGATCCCGGTGCTGATCCTCTACCTGGTGCTTCAGAGGTACATCGTCCAGAGCGTGGCATCGTCGGGCATCAAGGGCTGAACAGACGATCGATGGCGTCGCCCCGCTGCCCGTTGACACCCGCCGCATGATGCGATCTCGACGCGCGCTCTCGGTCCTCCTCTCGATGGTGCTGCTCGCGGCATGCGCGTCGCCGAGCGGCGACGACGAGGAGCCGGTGACATCCGGGTCGGCGGCCCTCTCGGCCGCCCCCTCGGCCGGCGCCGCTGAGCCGTCCGGGAGCGTCGCGCCCACACCGGGCGAGGGCGAGTTCATGAACCCGGTGATCGACGCCAACATGCCCGATCCGTTCGTCCTCGACACCGGGGACCAGTACTACCTCTACTCGACCACGAACATCACGGACAACTACCCCTACGCCATCTCCGATGACCTCGTCACCTGGGAGCAGCAGGGAGATGCCATGCCGCGGCTGCCTCTCTGGGCGAACGGAAACCCATGGGCTCCCGAGGTGACTCAGACGTCGGCCGGCTACGTGATGTACTTCACGGCGCGGGCGCCGAGCCTCGCGCGGCCGGACGGCGCGGGCGCGCAATGCGTCGGGGTGGCCGTCAGCGAGTCTCCCGGTGGGCCCTTCGTCGACGACAGCGACGAGCCGCTCGTCTGCCAGGTCGACCTGGGCGGGACGATCGACGCGTCAATCGTGCGTGACGCCGACGGCGCCCTCTGGCTCATCTACAAGAACGACGGGAACTGCTGTGGCCTGCCGACCCGCTTCTTCATGCGGCCGATGTCGGAGGACGGGCTGAGCTTCGCCGGGGACGAGATCGAAGTCGAGGGCATCGTCAACGATCAGCCCTGGGAGGGCGGCGTGGTCGAGGCGCCGACGATCCACTTCCACGATGGCACGTACTACCTCTTCTACTCCGCCAACAACTACGCCGGCCCGGACTACGCCGTCGGCTATGCCACCTCGTCCTCCCTGACGGGCCCGTACCAGGACGCGGAGGAGAACCCGATCCTGGCGACCGAGGGCACCGCCATCGGACCTGGCCACCAGACGATCATCGCCGACCGCGACGGCGACCTGTGGCTCGTGTACCACGCGTGGGAGTACACGCTGCGGGAACGCAAGGTCTGGATCGACGAGCTTCGATTCGAAGACGGGCGGCCCATCATCGACGGGCCGGACAGCACGCCGCAGGAGGCTCCATGACCGATAGCCCCGACCAGCTCGAGGTCGACCACGGGTTCGTGGCCGGCACCGGCATCGAATGCAGCGCCCCGATCATCGAGGGCGGCATCCGGATGGACGAGCTGGCCAAGACAGGCCACTACGAGCACGTCGACACCGACATCCGCATGGTCGGCGAGCTCGGCGTGCGCTACCTGCGGTACGGCATCCCGATCCACCTGGCAAACCCCGCACCGGGGAGCTACGACTGGGCGTTCACCGATCGGGCCATGGCGGCCATGCAGCGCGAGGGCATCGAGCCGATCGTCGATCTCCTGCACTTCGGCCTGCCCGACGATGTGCCGGGATTCGGGGACACGACGTTTCCCGAGCGGTTCGCCGCCTTCGTTGCCGCCTTCGTCGAGCGCTTCCCGTGGGCGCGGTACTACACGCCGGTCAACGAGCCGCTCATCACGGCCGCCTTCTCGGCGAAGGCCGGCTACTGGAACGAGCGCCAGGCCGACGATCGCTCCTTCGTGCGGGCCATGCTGAACGTGGCGCGCTGCGCGGTGCTCGGCACCGAGGAGATCCGGGCCCGCCGCCCGGATGCGGTCTTCCTCCAGTCCGACTCGTGCGAGGCGTACCACCCGGTCCACCCCGACGCCATCGAACGCGCCGCCTTCCTCAACGAGCTGCGCTTCATCGGCTTCGAGCTCGTCTACGGCCGGCGCCTGCCGGACGTCGTGCGCGACTACGTCCTCGCCAACGGCGGCACGGCGGAGGAGCTGGCCTGGTTCGAGGAGCACGGCAGCGATGCCGGCTGCATCGCCGGCAACGACTACTACGCCGTCAGCGAGAAGGAGGTCCTGGCCGACGGGTCCCTCGTCGACTGCGGCGTTCGTGCCGGCTACTACCGTGTCGGCCGCGAGTACCACGAGCGCCTCGGTGTCCCGATCATGCTGGCCGAGACGAACATGGAGGGCGACGGCGCGGTCGCCTGGCTGCACCGCGTCTGGACCGATGCGATCCGGCTGCGCGACGACGGCGTGCCGATCCGCGGCTTCATCTGGTACGGCTTCGTGAACCACGTCGACTGGGACAGCGGGCTCACGCGGAACGATGGCCGGGAGAACACCTGCGGCCTGGTCTCGCTCGAGCGCGTGCCGAATGCGACCCATGCGGCATACCGCGAGCTGATCGCCACGCTCGGACGCTGAGCGCTCGACGGATGGACGACACGCCCCCGCCCGAACCCACCGTCGAACGCGTCGACCGGGAGGACGGCCGCTACCTGCTCTACTTCTCGTGGCCTGACGAACCGGCGCCGCCGAATCCCTCAGACCCGCCGGAGCCGCGGGACGGCGACGCCGATGAGTGAGCTGCGCTGGAACCCGCTCACCGAGGAGTGGGTCATCACCGCCACGCACCGCCAGGATCGGACGTTTCTTCCGCCCCGAGAGCACTGCCCCCTGTGTCCGACTCGTCCCGGCGGTCCGCCCACCGAGATCGATCGGCCAACCTTCGAGGTCGCGGTCTTCGAGAACCGCTTCCCATCCCTCCACCGCGTCCCGCCGACCCCCGAAGTCGATGGCACCGACCTGACGCCCGTCCGTCCGGCCGCAGGGGTGTGCGAGGTCGTCGTCTACACCCCCGAGCACGACGCCACCCTGGCCAGCCTCCCCCGCCGGCAGATCGAGCACCTGGTCGGCACCTGGGCGCACCGCACCCGAGAGCTGGGCGCGCGCCCGGAAGTCGAGTACGTGTTCGCCTTCGAGAACAAGGGAGAGGCGATCGGGGTCACGCTCCATCACCCGCATGGCCAGATCTACGCCTACCCGTTCCTGCCGCCGATCCTGCGCCGCGAGGTGGCGGCGGCGGCGGAGCACCTCTCGCGGCACGACAGCTGCCTGTGGTGCGACCTGGCGGACCAGGAGCGGCGGGACGGCCGTCGCATCGTGGTCGAGACCGATGCCTGGCAGGCGAGCGTCCCGTTCGCCGCGCGCTGGCCGTACGAGGTGCATCTCGCGCCCCGCCGGCACGTCGGCTGGCTTCACGAGCTCACGCGCGGCGAGGTGTCCGATCTGGCTGGGGTCCTGCAGCGCCTGCTCAAGGGCTACGACGGTCTCTTCGGCTTCTCGCTTCCGTACGTCATGGCCATCCACCAGCGGCCGACCGATGGTGCGGACCACGCGGGCTATCACCTCCACGTCGAGTTCTACCCGCCGAATCGATCCGAGACGAAGCTCAAGTACCTCGCCGGCTCGGAGGCCGGCGCTGGCGCGTTCATCAACGACACGCTGCCCGAGGAGACGGCCGCCCGCCTGCGGGAGGCGCTGCCGTCATGAGCGTCGACCGCGCCGATGTCCGCGCCGCGCTGCTCGCGACCGTCCCCGAGGCGGACGCGGATCCCTCATCGGTGCGGCTGGTGCGATCGCCGGGCCGCATCAACCTCATCGGCGAGCACACGGACTACAACGAGGGCTTCGTGCTGCCGATGGCGATCGACCGCGAGATCGTGATCGCGTTCGTGCCGACCGACGACCGGCTGGTGGAGATCACGCGGCTCGATACGGGCGCGGTGGCACGCGTCGAGCTGGACGGCGACCACGAGCGCTCCGGCACCTGGGGTGACTACCTCGCCGGGATGGCGACGGTGCTGGTCGAACGCGGCGTGCCGGTCCGCGGGCTGCGCGGGGTCATCGCCAGCTCGCTGCCGATCGCCGTCGGGCTGTCTTCGTCGGCGGCCATCGAGATTGCCGCCGCCTGGGCCCTGGTCGGGGGCGAAAGCCCGCCGCTCCCTGCCCTGGAGCTGGCGCGGGCAGGCCAGCAGGTCGAGCACGAGTTCATCGGCGTGAACTCCGGGCTGATGGACCAGCTGGCCGTCACCCTTGGCCGGCGCGACACCGCGCTGCTCATCGACTGCCGATCGCTCGAGCACCGGCCGGTCCCGCTGCCGCTCGACCGGCACGCAATCGTCGCCGTCGACTCGGGCTCGCCGCGCCGACTCGGCTCGTCTGCCTACAACCAGCGACGCGCCGAGTGCGAGGCGGTCGTGTCCGCCGTCGCCGAGCGCTTCGAGGGAGTCCACTCCCTGCGCGACGTCAACGCCGACATGCTCGACGCGGTGCGCGACACCATCGAGGCCACGGCCGTGGCCCGTGCCGAGCACGTCATCGGCGAGAACGAGCGAGTTCTGGGCTGCGTCGACGCCCTCGGCCGCGGCGACCTGCCCGCGGTCGGTGGCCTGCTCGCCGCGAGCCACGCCTCCCTGCGCGACCGTTTCGAGGTGAGCTCGCCGGCACTCGACGCGCTGGTGGAGATCGCCGGCGGCGTCGCCGGCGTCGTCGGAGCCCGGATGACGGGGGCCGGGTTCGGCGGCTCGATCGTGGCCATCGTGGAGCGGGACGCGATCGGCGCCCTGCGGGACGCGATCGCGAAGGAGTACCCCGCCCGGACCGGGCTGCAGGCCACAGTGCACGTCGTGGAGCCGGTCGATGGTGCCGGGGTCGTCGATGACGGCGCCTGAGGACCGAGCCGCTGCCGCCGACGTGCAGCGCCGCATCGACCTGATCCGCGAGCTGCTCGCCCGGCGGGGCGCGAACGCGGCCATCCTCCGCGCGCGACGGAACTTCGCCTGGCTCACCGTCGGCGGCCAGGGGCACGTGGTGCTGAGCTCCGAGTCCGGGGTCGCCCCGATCGTCATCGACGCGCGCACGGCGCGGGTCCTGGCGCCGGTGAACGAGGCCGATCGGCTCGCGGACGAAGAGCTTGCCGGCCTGCCGCTCGAGATCCAGCCGGTACCCTGGGAAGCGCCGAACGACGTCGTCCCCCACTCCGAAGACGGCACTCTCGACGATGCCGCGCTGGAGGAGGAGCTGTCGCCGATCCGAGCCCGGCTCGGCGGCCTGGAGCAGGCCCGCATGGCCTGGCTCGGCGAGCGGGTCACCGCGGCGCTCGACGCGGTGGCGGCCGAGCTTTCACCGGGTGTCACCGAGCTCGAGGCGAGCGCCGCCATCCTGAACCGCCTGGCCGGGGAAGGCATCCGGGCGCCGGTCGTGCTGGCCGCGGCCGACGAGCGCATCGATCGCTACCGGCATCCGCTGCCGACCGCCACGCCCGTCCATCGCCGGGCGATGCTGGTCGCCGTCGGCGAGCGCTGGGGGCTTCACCTGGCGCTGACGCGCATGCGGGAGCTGGAGCCCCCGCCGCCCGAGCTCGATCGGCGGCGACGAGCCGTGGCCGAGGTGCTGGCCGCCATGCTGGACGCCACCACCGCCGGCGCAACCCTGGGCTCGGTCTTCGCCGCGGCGCAGCGGGCGTACGCCCAGGCCGGATTCCCCGACGAGTGGCGGCTTCACCATCAGGGCGGCCTGCTCGGCTATCAGCCGCGCGAGCGGCTGGCGACGCCTGCCGACCCGACCGGCCTCGTCGCCGGCATGGCGGTCGCCTGGAACCCATCCATCACGGGAGCGAAGCTCGAGGCCTCGCACCTGCTCACCGACCATGCCGGGAGCCTGCGAGCGCTCACCGGCCCAGAACCGGTATCCATCGAATCGTCCAGCGAGAGGAGTCCGACGTGATCGCCGTTCGAACCACCGTCCACCCTGGATCGCACCGGGCCCTTGCCGTGCTGCTCGGCGCGTGCCTTGCGCTGAGCGCGCTGCTGCTCGGCGCCCCGGCCCGCGTCCTGGCGGCCGGCAGCTATGCGAACCCGCTGGCACCGCCGCTCGGCGGTGGCGCGGTCCTCGAGAGCTGCGCCGATCCGAGCGTGATGTACGGCGCCGAGGGCGAGGGCCGCTGGTACCTGTACTGCACCACCGATCCCCTCCACGGCGCTGATCGCGACGGCTCGGGCAACCTGAACTTCCACCTCATCCCGATGTTCAGCTCGACCGACCTGGTGAACTGGACCTACGAGGGCGACGCGTTCACCACCCGACCGGCGTGGCTCGCGCCGAGCTCCGGGATGTGGGCCCCCGAGATCTCGTACCTGAACGGGGCCTACCACCTGTACTACACGGCTCCCGACACGAACCCCGCCGTCACCGGCGGCGGCAGCGCCATCGGGGTGGCGACCGCTCCGACGCCGCTCGGACCGTGGACGGACAGCGGCGACCCGGTGATCGATCCGGCAGCGCCTCCGACCTGCTGCCCTGACGCGAAGCGCTGGACCTTCGATCCGGACGTCATCACCTTCGGCGGGACCAGCTACATCTACTACGGCAGCTACTTCGGTGGACTGAGCGTCCGCGAGCTCGACTCGGCGGGCCTCGAGTCGCTTCCCGAGACCCAGGTCGAGATCGCCATCCCGAACCGCTACGAGGGCGCGGAGCTCGCCGTGCGCGATGGTCACCTCTACCTGTTCGCCTCGGCCACGAACTGCTGCAACGGCGACCTGACCGGCTACAGCGTCTTCGTCGGACGCGCGACCAGGCCGACCGGGCCCTTCGTCGACCGCGAGGGCGTCAGCCTCCTCGACCAGCGCGTCGGCGGCACGCCGGTGATCAGCATGAACGGCAACCGCTGGGTCGGCACCGGCCACAACACGGTGTTCACCGACTTCGCCGGCCAGTGGTGGACGATCTACCACGCCGTGGATCGCAACGACCCGTACTTCGACGGCGCGGTCGGCTTCACGAAGCGGCCCGCCCTGCTCGACCCGATCGACTGGGTCGACGGCTGGCCAACCGTTCGTGGCGGCAACTGGGCCTCGGATGAGCCGATGCCGGCGCCGGCGGCGCAGCCGGGCGACACGACCGCCTACGTCGCCGAGCTCGCCCAGCCCGACGTGCCGGGCGACCGCATCGGCTTCGCCTCCGACGAGTTCAACAGCCGCGTCCTCCACCCGCGCTGGGAGTGGGTCCGAGAGACGGACGCCACCTCGTTCGACGGTGGCGCGCTCGTCTTCCCGACCCAGGCGGCGGACCTGCACGGCGGCTCTGACAACGCATCGGTCCTTCTGACCGATGCGCCCGACGGCGACTACGTGGTGGAAACGCGCGTGAGCCTGGATGTCACGCCGCAACACTGCTGCGACTTCGTCCAGGCCGGCCTGGTGCTGTACGCCAACGACGACCGCTACCTGAAGCACGTCCACGTCAGCATCTTCGAGACGCGGCAGACCGAGTTCGCCAAGGAGCGGGACGACGCGCCGGCCGGCTACCCGTTCTACGGCAACACCGTGGTCGGACCGCCCGGCGACTGGACGTGGCTGCGGATCGTGCGGCGCGGTGACGAGTACCGCGCCTACACGAGCGCGGACGGCGCGACCTGGATCAGGGGTGGCGTCTGGACCCACGACCTCGGTGACGACGCCTCGATCGGCCTCGTGTCGATGGGCGGGCCCGGCTTCGAGGCCCGGTTCGATTACGTGAGGACGTTCGAGCTGGCCGGCCCCTGATCGGGGTCAGTCGCCCCGCTTCTCGTCGAAGAGGTAGGCGATCTTGTCCGCCCAGTTGGCGAGCACCACGCGATTCTTCGTCTTGAGCGAGGGGGTCAGCTCCCCGGCCTCCTCGCTCAGGACGCGCGGCAGCAGGGCCACCCGGCGCGGCCGCTCGTAGACGGCGAAGCCTTCGAGGGTGCGCTTCACCTCCTGGTCGAACAGCTTCTGGACCGCCTTCTCCTCGACGAGCTGCTCCGGTGGCATCTCGGCCAGGCCGTTCGCGGCCGCCCAGGCGCCGAGCTCGTCGAAGTCGGGGGCGATCAGCGCACCGGTGTAGGCCTGGCGGTCGCCGAGGACGACCGCCTGCGCCACGTAGCGAGAGCTCGACAGCGCAGCCTCCATCGGCGCCGGCGAGACGTTCTTGCCGTTGCCGAGCACGATGATGTTCTTGAGCCGATCGGTGATCCGGATGCGCCCGATCTCGTCGAGCTCGCCGATGTCGCCGGTGTGGAACCAGCCGTCGGCGTCGATCGCCTTGGCCGTCTCCCCCGGCTCGTTCAGGTAGCCCTGCATCACCTGCGGCCCTCGCACGAGGATCTCGCCGGTGAGCTCGTCGATCATCACCTCCGAGCCGGGCGCGGCCCGTCCGACCGTGCCGAAGACGAAGTCATCGGGACGGTTGATCGATACGAACGGCGAAGTCTCGGTGAGGCCGTAGCCCTCCAGCACGAGCATGCCCATGCCGTAGAAGAACTCGCCGATCTCGCGCGCCAGGGGCGCCGACCCCGACACGAAGTAGCGAACGCGGCCACCGGTGCGCTCGCGGATCTTCTTGAACACGAGCAGGTCGGCGACCCTCAGCTGGGCCTTCAACCAGACGGAGTCGCCCCGGCCGGCGAGATGGTTCTCGTACTTCTGCGCGCCGAGCCCGGTCGCCCAGTGAAAGATCTTCTGCTTCGTCGGCGATCCGGCCTCGACCGCCGAGCTGACGCGCGCGTACACCCGCTCGTAGAGGCGCGGCACCGAGCCCATGACCGTCGGCTGCACCTCGACCATGTTGGCCGGCAGGCGCTCGAGCAGCGCCTCGGCATAGACGACCGCCGCCCCGCGCCCCAGGGCCACCACCTCGTCCACGATGCGACCGTAGATGTGGCTCAAGGGGAGGAAGCTGAGGAAGACATCGGTCTCGTAGAAGTCGACGACCTGGTTGGCGGCCTCGTAGTTGAAGAGCATGTTGCCGTGGCTCAGCATCGCGCCCTTCGGGTTGCCGGTCGTGCCGGAGGTATGGATGACCGTGGCAAGGTGATCGCGGTCGACCGCGAGCATCCGGTCGCGCCAGGCCAACCGGTTCCGCGGATCCAGGTCGGCGCGCGCGATGACGTCCTCCAGGGTGAGCGTGCCCTCGGGAAACTTGCCGGTGGCATCGAGCGTGATGACGTGCTCGAGCGTCGGGCACTCCGCACGGATCGAGGCGATCTTGGCCGCCTGCTGGGCATTCTCGACGAAGATCGCCTTCGCCTCGGTGTTGTTGATGACGAAGGCAGCCTGGCCCGCCTCGGACTGCGGGTAGACGGGGCACGTCACCGCGCCCAGGGCCAGGGACGCGAGGTCGACGATGGTCCACTCCGGGCGCGTCCGGGCGATGATGCAGACCCGATCACCGTCGCCGACACCGAGGTCGCCCAGGCCGAGCGATACGCTCGTGACCCAGTCCCACATCTCGCGGTAGGTACGGCTGGTCCAGCGGTCGTCGCTCGTCTCCTCCGCGCGCTGCGCCTTGGTGAGCTTCCAGCGCATCGCCTCGCGGGCGGGATAGCGCTCCACCGCGCGCGCGATCAGGGCGGCCACGTTCGGCACCTGCTCCGCCGGGGAGACGGTGAGCGGCTCGATCTCCGGCGTGCGCATCACGCGGCCGGTGCTGCTGGTCATCGGTCCCTCCTGTGCATCAGCCCTCGCGGCGGATCGTGTCGAGCAGCTGCTGCGCCACGATGAGCCGATGAATCTGGTTGGTGCCCTCGTAGATCTGGGCGCCCTTGGCGTCGCGCATGAGGCGCTCGACGGGGTTGTCGCGCGAGTAGCCGGCGCCGCCGTAGATCTGGACCGCGTCGGTCGCCACCTTCATGGCAACGTCCGAGGCGTACCACTTGGCCATGCTCGACGGCGAGTTGATGGGCTGGGCGGCGTCGCGCATGCGCGCGGCGCGCCAGGTGAGGAGGCGGGCCGCGTCGACGGCCACCGCCATCTCGGCCAGCATGCCCTGCACCATCTCCTGATCGGCGATGGCCCGGCCGAACTGGCGCCGCTGGAGCGCATACCCGGCCGCGAGCTCGAGGGCACTGCGCGCCAGGCCCACGCAGGCCGCCGCGATGCTGATGCGGCCCGCGCCCAGCGCGGAGAGCGCCACCTTCAGCCCGTCCCCCTCCTCGCCCAGGCGGTTCGCCGCCGGCACGCGGGCGTCTTCGAACACGAGCTCGTGGGCACTCGTGCCGCGGATGCCCATCTTCCGCTCCTTCGAGCCGAGGCGGAAGCCCTCGCTGCCGGCCTCGACCACGAAGGCGGTGATGCCGCTCTTGCCGGCCGCGCGGTCCACCGTGCCGAACACGACGTAGCGGGCCGCCTCGCCGGCGTTGGTGATCCAGATCTTCGTGCCGGAGAGCAGGTACTCGTCACCATCGCGACGCGCGGAGAGCGCGATCGAGGCGGCATCCGAACCGGCTCCCGGCTCGGTGAGCGCGAAGGCGCCGAGGTCCCGGCCGGCCGTCATCGGCGGCAGGAAGCGCCCCTTCTGCTCGTCGGTCCCGTTCGCGAAGATGCACAGCTGGCTCAGGATGTGGACGCTCAGGCTGACGGCCAGGCCCATGTCGGCGGCCGCAATCTCCTCGACGGCGAGTGACCACGCGAAGGTGCCCATGCCGGCGCCACCGAGCTCTTCCGGATACGGCAGGCCGGTCAGGCCCAGCTCGCCGGCCCGCTCGAAGAGGGTGCGGTCGTAGTGCTCCTCCTCGTCCCGCTGCGCGGCGCCGGGCGCCACCTCGCGCTGCGCCCAGTCGCGGACGGTGTCGCGCACGCTGCGCTCCTCGTCGCTGAGGGCGAACGAGTCGCGATGGGGAGCCGTCTCGACGGCCATCAGCCCGTCCTGTTTCCCTGCTCGTCGTAGCGATAGAAGCCCCGGCCCGTCTTGCGGCCGAGATGTCCGGCGGTGACCATCTGCCGCAGCAGCGGCGCCGCGCGGAACTTCGGGTCTCCGAAGCCACGGTAGAGGACGTCCATCACGTTGAGCATCACGTCGTTGCCGATGAAGTCGCTCAGCTCCAGGGGACCCATCGGGTGGTTGAGGCCGAGCTTCGCGCCGGTGTCGATGTCGGCGGCCGTGCCGGTCGACTCCATGAGCGCGAAGACCGCCTCGTTGATGAAGGGCCCGAGCATCCGGTTCACCAGGAACCCGGGCATGTCCTTCGACTCGATGACGGTCTTGCCGAGCTCCTCCGCGAAGCCCTTGGCGGCCTCGTACGTGGCGTCGTCGGTCTCCAGCCCTCGGATGATCTCGATGAGCCCCATCACCGGCACCGGCGAGAAGAAGTGGAGGCCGATGAACCTCGCGGGGCGGTCGGTCGCCGTGGCGAGGCCGGTGATGCTGATTGAGCTGGTGTTGGACGCGAAGATCGCGTCGGGATCGGCGCTGTTCGTGAGCGCAGACCACGTCTCCCGCTTCACCGATTCGTCCTCGAAGACGGCCTCGATGACGATGCCGTGGCCGGCTGCGGCATCGGTGCCCTCGGTGGTCGAGATGCGGTCGCCGATGACGCTCGCCTCCGACCCATCGAGCTTTCCCTTGTCGACCTGCCGCTTCAGGTTGCCGGCGATCCGGGCGGCCCCCTTGTCGGCCAGCTCACGGGTGCGGTCGGAGAGGGTGACCTGCTTGCCGGCGGCGGCGCTGACCTGGGCGATGCCGTGCCCCATCAACCCTGCGCCGATGACGAAGACGCGATCGATGCTCATAGGTGGGACAGCCTACCAGCGGCGGTTGCGACAATACGACGCATTGTCGCTCCACAGATGTTGATGGTGAGGTCATGGCCGAGATCGAGATCTTCAACCCGACACCGCTGAGCGCCCCTCGGGGCACATACTCGCACGTGGCCCGGGTTCGCCCCGGCGCAACGCTGGTCGTGGTCGCCGGCCAGGTCGCCGTCGGCGAGCAGGGAGAGCGCGTCGGTGCCGACGACTTCGACGGCCAGTGCACCCAGGTCTACGGCAACATCGGCGCCGCGGTCCGCGAGGCCGGCGGGGACTGGCGCAACGTCATCCAGTTCATGACCTTCCTCACCCGCAAGGACGATATCGCGGGACTCCGGGCGTGGCGGGAACGCGAGTTCCCCAAGCTTTTTCCCGATGGCGCCTACCCGCCGAACACGCTGCTCGTCGTGAGCGCCCTGGCGAGCGACGACCTCCTGCTCGAGGTGCAGGCCATCGCGGCCATCTAGGTCGAGGAGAGCAGCCGCTCGGCAGCCGTGATCGGGTCGAGCTCGCGCTCGGCGACGGCCCGGATCGTCTCTTCCCAGGCCGCATCGTCCGCGGCGCGGCGCGCGGAGAGGTCGGCCAGCGCACGGCGCACCTGGTTCGCCGCTCGCTCGCGGGCCTCGATGGGCGTACGAGCCCTGGACCGATGGTCCTCGATCGCATCTGCCAGGGCGGCGACGCCCTCCCCGGTGGTGGCGGTGGTGACCATCACGGGCGGCGGCTTGCGCTCGACCCTGCCGCCTGCGGTCGAGAGCATGGCGCGCAGCTGCCGAGCCGCCCGATCGGCTCCCGGCCGGTCCCCCTTGTTGACGGCGATGATGTCGGCCACCTCCAGGAGCCCGGCCTTGATCGCCTGCACCTCGTCCCCCATCTCGGGAACCTCGACGACCACCGTCGTCTCGGCCAGGCGGGCGATCTCGACCTCGGACTGGCCCGCTCCGACCGTCTCGATCAGCACCGGGTCGTAGCCGGCCGCGTCGAGCGCGGCGGCGGCGATCCAGCTCGTCGACGCCAATCCGCCGAGCTCGCCGCGGGACGCCATCGAGCGCATGAAGACCTCCCGGTCCGCCGCGTGGTCCATCATGCGGATGCGGTCGCCGAGGATGGCTCCCCGGGTGTACGGCGACGATGGGTCCACGGCGAGGATCCCGACCCGCCGTCCGCGGCGCCGCCACTCGCCGATGAGCGCGTTGACGAGCGTCGATTTGCCACTGCCCGGTGGGCCGGTGATCCCGACGAGATGCGCGCCGCCGCCGGCGGCGAACAGCTCCGGCAGCAGCGGCCGGACCGATGGATCTCCGTTCTCGATCCGCGTCAGCAGCCGCGCCAGCGGACGCCGCCCGCCCGACGCGAGATCCGCGACGGCGTTCACGCCTCGCGGTGGACGTGCTCGCGGAAGTAGCGCGCGATCTGGCCGATGCTCGTGCCGGGCCCGAAGATCTCGGCCACCCCGGCCTCCTTGAGCTTCACGACGTCGGCGTCGGGAATGATCCCGCCGGCGGCCACCAGCACGTCGGCCATGCCACGGTCCCGCAGCAGCTGCACGGTCCGGGGGAGCAGCGCCATGTGGGCACCCGACAGGATCGAGAGGCCGACCACGTCGACGTCCTCCTGCTCGGCGGCATCGGCGATCATCTCCGGCGTCTGCCGGAGCCCGGTGTAGATCACCTCGAAGCCCTCGTCGCGCAGCCCACGGGCGAGCACCTTGGCGCCGCGGTCATGCCCGTCGAGGCCGGGCTTGGCGATCAGGATCCGGATCGGCGTATCGGTCATGCGGCGCCGATTATGAGCCGATCGATCTCGGTGGCGAGCTCGATGTCCCGGCGGGTGATGGCGCCCGCCGCGTGCGTCGAGAGCTCGAACGACACGTGCCGGTACCCGGTCAGGCAGATGTCCGGGTGGTGGTCCGCCGCCTCGGCGGCGTCGGCCACGGCGTTCACCAGCGCCACGCAGGCGCGGAAGTCAGCGAGCTTGACAGCGCGACGGATCACCGTGCCGTCGCGCTTCCACTCCGGCAGACCGCTCAGGGCGGCCGCCAGCTCGTCATCGGTCAACGGGTCGGCGTACGGCATCGGTCTAGGCCTTCCCGATCAGTCCCATGAACTCGGCGCGGGTCCGGGCATCGCGACGGAACGTTCCGGTCATGCTCGAGGTGACCATCGTCGCCTCCTGCTTCTTCACGCCACGCATCATCGTGCACAGATGCGTCGCCTCGATCACGCACGCCACGCCCTTCGGCTCGAGCTTCTCCATCAGGAAATCGGCCACCTGGACGGTGAGCCGCTCCTGGACCTGGAGGCGCTGGGCGTACATGTCGACGATGCGCGGGATCTTCGACAGGCCCACCACCCGGCCGCGCGGCAGGTAGCCGACGTGCGCCTTGCCGATGAAGGGCAGGAGGTGGTGCTCGCAGAGGCTGAAGAACTCGATGTCGCGCACGACGACCATCTCGTCGTAGTCGACGCTGAAACACGCACCGTTGATCAGAGCGTCTGGGTCGACGTGGTACCCCGCCGTCAGCTCGTCGTACATGCGCCGCACCCGATGCGGCGTGCTGACGAGCCCTTCGCGCGAGGGATCCTCGCCGATCTCCGCCAGGAGTGTCCGGACGGCCTCCTCGAGCGAGGCGTGCGCATCTGCCATGGCCCGCATGATACGGGCTTCACGAAGAAGCCCCTGTGCGTCGCCGCGGGCGGGCGGTACACTCGATCACGCCCATCCGATGCCCAGACGAGAGGAGGTTGGACGCTGTCATGATCCTCCACCCGGCCTCGCGATCGCGGCGACTGGGCTTTCCCGGCATGGGCTCCGCCGACCGCACGGCCGCCGCGCTGGGGCGCCGCCTGGACGACGACTATCACTGGTTCCGGTCGATCGCGCCGGGCGGGATCCAGGTCATCGACGCGGTGGTGGTCGGACCGGGCGGCACTTGGACGCTCACGATGGCCGGCGAGCGCGGCCGCTTCGCCCGACGCAACGGCCACTGGTACACCCGGAACCGATCCACCGAGTCCTGGGTGCCGTGGGATGCAAACCCGATCACCGCCGCCCGCCTTGCCGGCCGGCGCCTGAGCCTCTACCTGGAGCGCGCCGGCCTGCCGGCGTCCGTCGAGCCGATGCTGCTGCCGCCAACAGGCATGGAGGTCGTCCTGGACGCCGCCGAGCAGACGGGCCTGGTCATCGAGGGCGACCTCGAGCGCGTGGCGAGCCGGGTCAGCGCCGAGGAGCGTCTCAGCCAGGCGCAGGTGGAC
>DASVEH010000107.1:0-9175 GCA_036380655.1 Candidatus Limnocylindria bacterium
TCGAGGCTGCCGAGATCGACCCGGTGTACTTCGAGAAGAGCTATTTCCTCGAGCCGACCGACGTCGGCGCCAAGCCGTTCAGCCTGCTCAAGCGGGCACTGGAGGAGACCGATCGGGTGGCGCTGGCTCGCGTGACCATCCGAACGCGTGAGCGTCTGGCGACCCTCCGCGCGTACGAGGACGCGCTCATCCTCGAGACGATGTTCTGGCCCGACGAGATCCGCTCGACGGGGGCGCTCGACCTGCCGGAGGGCTCGGAGGCCACGGTGCGCCCGAAGGAGCTCGAGATGGCCCGTAGCCTCGTGAACAGCCTGGCCGACAAGTTCCGGCCGGAGTCGTACACCGATGCCTACCGCGCCGCGCTCGAGGAGCTGATCGAACGGAAAATGCGCGGAGAGACACGGAACGCGAAACGCCGCAGGGCGGAGCCGAAGGTGATCGATCTCATGGACGCGCTCAAGGCCAGCATCGCGTCCGCCAAAGGCGGGCGCCGGGCGGGCGCGAAGCGCCGGACGTCGGCGGGCAAGGCGAAACGGTCCTCGCGACGCGCGAAGCGCCCTGCCGCCTGACCCTCCCCCGCGCGATCAGTCAGCGCGATCAGTCAGCGCGATCGGTCAGAAATAATCCTCGTGGTCCGCGAAGTCGTCGCCATCGTCCTCACGACGGCGCGGCGGCCGCTCGTGCGCCCCTGGCGGCCGTGACTCCATCCGGTATGCCGGGTCGTTCGACGAGAGGCCGCGCCCCGACCCATAGCCGTCGTCGCGCGGAGCCGTCCCCGAGGCTGCCTCGGATGGCGAGGACGCGGAGGGCTCGGCGTGCCGAGCCTGGGAGACCGTAAGATCGGCCTGGTGCTCCGGGTCCGACACCTCGCGCCACTCGGCCGGAACGAACGGCTCGGCCGAGTCATCCGGGGTGAGGTCACCGGTGGCGCCGGTCATGGCGCCACTCGAGTGATCGCGGTGCGTCACCGCTGGGCCGGGGCCTCGACGTCGCCCCGCCATGCGCCGGTCTCGGCGCCACGACTCTCGATGAACTCCTTGAAGCGCTCCAGGTCGCCCTTCACCCGGCGCTCGAGGAAGCCGAGCGCGGTCCCCACGTTCTCGACGAGGCCCTCCGGCTCGGCATCGAGCTGGAGCGTGACGCGCGTCGTGTCATCGTCGATACGGTGGAACGTCACGACGCCCGCGTTCTCCGCGCCACTGGTGGCGTTCCAGGCGATGCGCTCGTCGGGATGCTGCTCGGTGATCTCGGCGTCCCACTCCTTGTCCTTCCCGGCGACCTCGGCGAGCCAGTGGAGGTGGGTGTCATCGGTCTGGGTGACCGACTTCACGCCCTCCATGAAGTGCGGGAAGTCCTCGAACTGCGTCCACTGGTTGTAGGCGGTGCTCACCGGCACCTTGACATCGATGCTCTCGACAACCGAAGCCATGTCGGCGATCTCCTGTTCACGTGCGTGTTCGTTGCCGATCTGTACCTTGCAAGGGGTGCGCCAGATCGGCGGCGCGCCGGCGTCCGTATACTCATCGGTGCCCCGTCGCCGTCAGGCCCGCTCGGTATGCCCGCGGAGGGTTCGTGCCGTCCCCGTCTTCCCACCACAGATCGCTCGCGCCGACAGGCCGGCGCCGATGGGTCGTCCCTGCGCTGCTCGTTGTGATGAGTGCGCTCCTGGCCCCCGCACCAGTGCTCGCGCACGCCGAGCTGGTCACGTCGGACCCCCTTCCGAACGCCTCACTGGTCGAGGGGCCTCGGAGCATCAGCCTCACCTTCAGCGAGCCGATCGACCCGGATTCGGCCGTCGTCGAGCTGCTCGACTCGCAGCTGCGAGGCATCGACGGGCTGGGCCGGCTCGCCGTCGAGGACGACGGCCGGCGTGCCAGGCTGACGCTGCCGCCGCTCGAGCCGGCGATCTACACGGTCAGCTACGAGGTCGTGTCGACCGTCGACGGCCACGCCACCCAGGGCCTCTTCGCGTTCGTGGTGGATCCCACCGGGGCGGAGGCGCCGCCGAGCATCGTCCCGACCTCCTCGTCACCATCGGTGGACGGATGGGCCGTGGCCGCCCGCTGGCTGGCGCTGCTGGCGGCGCTCATCGGGCTCGGAAGCCTCGTCACCTGGTGGCACGCCGGCCGCCCGGCGCTCGCCGCGCTGGCCACCCGCGCCGACCGGAGGCCGCCGTGGCTCTTCGTCATTGTCGCTGGCATCGGCACCGCGGGTGGTCTCATCGCGTACCTGGCGCTGTCGGCCCGGCCGATCGCGGGGGCCGCTGGCCTCTCGCTGGATCCCGCGGCCGCCTTCGGCTGGACCCCGTTCGCCATCGCGATGCGGGTCGCGATCCTCGGCGCCATCGCCGCAGTGCTCGTGGGGGCCGTCGCGAGGGCCGCCGTTACCAGCCACGGCGTCGCCGCCGCCGTGGCCGGCGCCTGCCTGGCTCTGGCGCTGGCGGGCATGAGCGCCGCGGGGCACGCGTCGTCACTCGGCGGACCGCTGAATGTGGCCGTCGACTGGCTTCACCTGGTGGCGGTCGCCGCCTGGCTCGGCGGCCTGCCGGCCGTCTACGCGCTCGCCCGGCGCGCGAGGGGCTCGGAGACGGGGACCCGCCACGTCGCCGCAGAGATCCTGCGGCGCCACGGGCGGATGGCGCTCGTCGCCGCGCCGTTCGTGGTCCTCACCGGGCTGGCGAACTCGCCGCTGGTGCTGGGCAGCTCGCGCGAGCTGGTGGCCAGCCCCCACGGCAACCTGCTGCTCGCCAAGGCCGTGCTGGTGAGCGTCGCTCTCGGCATCGGTGCGGCGAACCACCTGCTGCTGCGCGGCCGAGGACGCGGCAGCACGGCAGCGCTTGTCGGAGCGGAGCTGGCCATCGCCGCGCTCGCCGTGATGGCGGCCGCCACCATGGTCACCATCCAGCCCGGCGCAGCCCGCCAGCCGGTCGTCACCGGCCCGACGGTCCAGCCCGCGCACCTGTTCGGCGAGGCCGGGCCGTCGTACGTCCATGCATCGGTCAGCGTGCCGGCCCCGGGCCGACAGACGTACCAGGTGACGGTCCGCGATGCGACGAGCGGTGGGCCGCGGCCCGACGTGCAGAAGGTGTTCCTGGCCTTCACGCCGCCCGCCGACAGCCGCCTCGAGCCCACGCGGGTCGAGCTCGAGCGACGGGAGATCGACGGACTGTTCGCCGCCGAGGGCGCCTACACGCCGTTCGTGGGCGAATGGAACCTCGATGTGATCGTCCGTCGTGCGGGCGCGCGCGACGAATCCGTCTCCTTCGAGCTGCCCGTCGCCGAGCCGAGCCCTCCCCTCCTCGCTCCCCCGCCCGACACCGGGATCGGGGTGCCGGCACCGCTCGCCGCTGTGTGGGGCGTGCTCCCGTCCGGCCCCATCGGATGGCTCCCGCCCGCGATCGCCATCGTGGCCGCGATCGCCATCGGCACCCGCTTCCGGCGCGCCGCCGTGGTTCGCGGCGCCCTCGTCGGCCTGGCCGCCGTGTTCGCTCTCTCCGCCGGGTCGCGCTGGGTGGTGGAGGCCGCCAACCGGCCGACGGCGGAGGAGCTCGCGGATCTGGGGGACGCGGGAGGTGGTTTCGCCGATGCCGGTGCCGGGGTCTACCTCGCGAACTGCGCCAGCTGCCACGGGACCCATGGCGAGGGCGACGGCCCGATCTCTGTCCTCCCGGCTCCCCAGCCGCTCGACGAGAGCGTCCCCGACATGACCGATGCCGAGTTGTCGTACCGTATCGCCAACGGCCTGGCAGGCACGCCGATGCCGGCGTTCGCCGCGAGCCTCACCGACCGGGAGCGCCACGACCTGGTCGCCTACCTGCGCGAGCGATGGGGCTCGCCGTGACCAAGATGACCTGGAGGTTGCCCTCGATGCGCCTGATGCGCCTCGTGCGATTCGCCGCCGTGGCCGGCCTCGCCGCGGTGGCCGCGATGACGCCGGCCGTGGCGCTCGGCCACGCCGATCTCGAGTCAAGCACGCCGGCATCGGGCGCAACGCTGGCGACGGCCCCGACCGAGGTGGAGCTGATCTTCGGTGGCGAGCTCGTCCCGGAGGGCAGCGGCTTCACCGTCACCGATGCCGAGGGACGCACGGTCGGGACCGGCGAGCTCGACCTCGCGGTGGCGGAGCGCAACGAGCTGCGCGGCCCGGTGACGATCAGCCGCCCCGGCACCTTCTCGGTGACGTGGACATCGGTGGCTGCAGATGGCCACCGGGAGTCCGGCGCCTTCACCTTCACCTACGGCTCCGAGGTTCCGGACACCTCATTCGCGGCGCCCGCGGCTTGGGCCGTGCCCGCGCTCGGATCCCTGCTCGTGCTGGCCGCGGCGGCGGTGGTCGCGCGCCGTGCCGGACGGAGCGTCCCGTGAGGCATCCTCGCGCGCCCGCCGCGCTCCTGCTACTGGCGATCACGATCATCGGTGGCTGCGTGGGCGGCGCAGCCGACTGCGAGGCGCTGCCGACCCGAATCGAGCTCGCGCTGGCCGCTGACCGGCTCGTGCCCTCCGACCCGGCGGTCTGCCGCGACCGCGACGTCACGCTGGTGGTGACGCCGGAGGTGGACGGGATCCTCCACGTCCATGGCTACGACGATCAGCTGCCGGCCACCGAGGTGACGGCCGGGGAGGTCATCGAGCTGTCCTTCAGCGCCGCGCGGAGCGGCCAGTTCCCGATCGAGCTTCATACCGACGACAACGCCCAGGGCAGCAGCGTCGGCATCCTCAGAGTCCATGAGCCGTAGGGCGCTCCGCCCGGGGGCGGCGGGGGTGGCGCTCCTCCTGGCGACCCCGGGGACCGCGGCCGCCCACGCGATCGGCGGCACCTTCCAGCTGCAGGTACCGCTGTGGCTCTACCTGGCCGGCGCCGGGGTGGCCGTGGCGGCATCCTTCGTGATCACCTCGCTCAGCGAGCGCACCGCGGCCCCGGCCATGGACTACCCGACCCGGCAGGCGCCAGACGCCGTGGCGCGCGTGCTGCGAACCGGCCTGCGGCTGCTCGGCCTGGCGTGGTGGTATGGCGCCATCGGTATCGGGCTCGTCATCGGCGACATCTCGCCGCTGCCCGCCGTGCTGCTGTGGGTCGGCATCTGGGTCGGCCTGCCAATCGTGGCGGTCCTGGCGGGCAACCCGTGGCCGTCGCTGAGCCCGTTCCGAACCACGTTCGCGGCCCTCGAGTGGGTTGCCCGCCGCGCCGGCGCGGCGCGGCTCGACCTCGGCCTCGCCTATCCGCCCGGCCTCGGGCGATGGCCGGCGGTGATCCTGCTGGCCGCCGGGATCTGGGCTGAGCTCATCCTGCCCGGCGGCGAGGTCGCGCAGACGGTTGCGCTGCTCATGGCCGCCTACACCGTCCTCACCCTGACCGGCATGCTCCTGTTCGGACAGGTCGTGTGGCTCCGCAATGCCGAGCTGTTCGAGGTGGAGCTCGGCTGGTTCGGCCGCATCGGTCCGCTCGCGCGCCTGTCGCGCAGCTCCCGCCTGTGCGAGGCATGCGACGAGGGATGCGATCCGCGACGATGCCTCGACTGCCCGGAATGCAGCGTCGCGGCCGATGACCATGAGCGCATGCCGGTCCTTCGTCCCTGGGTCGTCGGCCTCGGTGATCCCGGCCGGCCCGGCTGGTCGGACGCGGTCTTCATCGTCCTCGCCCTGGCGGGCGTCACCTACGACGGGCTCCGCGAGATCGCGGTCGGCGCCTGGATGTTCAACGCAATCTACCCGGTCGTCTCAGCCGTTCTCGGCCCGACGAGCGCGGCCACCTTCCTGGTGGTCGAGACGCTGCAGCTGGCGTCGGTGGCCATAGCCTTCCTGGCCGCCTTCGTGGCGATCGTGCTGGCGACCCGCCGCCTCGCCGGCAGGGCCCCGTCCGGGTCGCTTGGCTCATCGGCGGGGCGATATGCCGTCACCCTGCTCCCGATCGCCGGCGGCTACCTGATCGCGCACTACCTGACCCTCGTCCTCCAGGGCGCGGCGTGGCTGCCCTCCCTCCTGGCCGACCCGCTGATGAGCCTGGCGCCGCAGCTCGACGTCCCCATCGTGCTCGTCTGGTACCTCAGCGTGGTCGCCATCGTCGGCGGCCACATCGCCGGCGTGGTGCTCGCCCACCGGCTCGCCCTGGGCCACGCTCCCGGCCGGGCGACGCTGGCGGGCCTGCCGATGCTCGGCCTCATGATCGGCTACACCGTGCTCTCCCTCTGGATCATCGCCTCGCCCATCGTGATCGAGCCGGGAGCCGCGCCGGCGGCGCTCCGGCCATGACCGAGGTCTCCATCGGCCTGGCGTTCTTCGCCGGCCTCATCTCGTTCGTCTCACCCTGCGTGCTCGCGCTGCTGCCGGTCTACCTCGCCTTCCTCGGTGACGCCTCCGTGGCGCCGGTCGGTGCCGCGTCGCCGGTCGGGCAGGCGCGGATGACGATCCTGCCCCAGGCGCTGCTCTTCATCGGCGGCTTCACCGCGGTGTTCGTGCTGCTCGGGACGTCGATCGGGCTCGTCGGCGGGCCGCTCTTTCGCATCCCGGAGATCCGCCAGGTGGCGGGGGTGGTGGTGATCGCCCTCGGCGTTCTGACGACGGGGATCTTCGGCCCCGTCCTCGACCGCTTCAGCCTCGGTGTCGACGCATCCGCCCTGCCGGCCGCACGCTCCCTGCGCTCGCTTGCCCTCGGCGCCTTCGTCGCCGTCGGCTGGACGCCGTGCATCGGCCCGGTCCTGGGCGCGATCTTCACCATGGGCCTGTCGAGCGGCTCGGCGCCGGCGGTGTTCGTGCTCCTGGTCGCCTACTCGGCTGGGCTCGCCGTGCCGTTCCTCGCCGCCGCGATGGCCCTCCCGAGCCTCCGGCCGCTGCTGGACTGGCTGCGACGCCATCATCGGCTGATCCAGGTGGTCGCCGGCCTCTTCATCGTGGTGGTCGGCGTGATGATCTTCTTCAACACGTTCGCCCGCCTGGCGAGCCTGTTCACCTTCGTGCTCTGAACCGATGGCACGGACGATGCGGCGTATCGTGACGAACGCACGAAAGGAGAGCCCCGATGCACCTTGATGGACTCAAGGTCGCCGTCCTGGTGACCGATGGATATGAGCCGAGCGAGCTGACGGAGCCGGTGGCCGCCCTGCGTGACGCGGGCGCCGACGTCGCGATCGTCTCGGATCACGGCGGCCAGGTACACGGAAAGACCGATGCCGACACTGCCCCTGTCGACCTCACCCTCGACACCGCCCGCGCCGACGACTACGGCGCGCTGCTGCTTCCCGGCGGCGTAAAGAACCCGGACACCATGCGCCAGAACCAGCGCGGCGTCGCCTTCGTCCGATCGTTCGCGGATGCCGGCAAGCCTATCGCCGCCATCTGCCACGCACCCTGGATGCTGATCGAGGCCGACGTCGTTCGCGGCCGCCGCGTGACCTCCTACCCGTCGCTGCGCACCGACCTGCGCAACGCCGGCGCCGAGTGGGTCGACGAGGAGGTCGTCACCGACGGCGGCCTGGTCACCAGCCGCACGCCGAAGGACATCCCGGCCTTCAACGCCAAGATGCTCGAGGAGTTCGGCGAGGGCGTTCACGAGCGCCGGGCCGCCGCTGCGAGCCCCCGGGGCGCCTAGCCTCGGGGTCCGGCGCCGCGCTTGAGCGGCGCCAATCGCCAGCGCCGCACCGGGAGCCAGGTCGCACCGCACCTGTGGCGGTCGACGGAGGACCGTACGTGGGTCCGGACCTCGATAGCCGGATCGTATCGGTCTTTGGCGTGTTGGAATCGCGCGGAGTGGCGCAGAATGCGCGGGCAGGCAGCGGCCTGTCGAACCGAACTGAAGGGAGACCCGAGCCATCGTGCACGAAACAAACGGCGCCACCGCCGTCACTTCGATCGAGATGCACGCAGCAGCGGCGCAGGAGCGCATGCTCGAGGCGCTGCAGCACCAGACCGAGGTGACCGAGGAGATCCGCGACCAGTTCGCCGAGCACCTCGAGCTCCAGCGTCAGATCCTGCGATTGCTCATGGCGGAGAAGCGCTGACGGTCGACGTCGTGGCGCCCCCGGAGGGATTCGAACCCCCGACGCCCGCCTTAGGACGGCGGCGCTCTATCCACTGAGCTACGGGGGCGGCGCCCGGTCGATCCTACCGTATCATCGGCCGCGTGCCCGCACGACCCACCCTGTATGTCCGCCATGGCTGCCACCTCTGCGACGAAGCGAGCGTCCTGCTCGACGTCATGCTTGGAGCCGATGGATGGGACGCGGTCGACATCGAGACCGATGACGACCTGCTGGTGCGCTACGCGCATCGCATCCCCGTGCTCGCCGTGGACGGCACGGATCGGCTCGAGCTGATCATCACCCGTCCCGACCTCGAGGCGGTCCTGGGCAGCCGATGATCCCGGCCATCCTCCGGCGGCGCCGCGGGAGCCTGCTGTGGCTTCTCGGCATCACGGTGCTGGGAGCGGTGCTCGGCGTGCTGGCCACGATCCCGCTGCTGCGCGGCGAGCCCGACGGACGCATCGGCACCCTGGTGGGCCGGCCGGCGCCCGAGCTGTCGTTGACCGACCTCGAGGGCGATCGCCGATCACTGGCAGATGGCGAGGGGCGCCTGGTGTGGGTCAACTTCTGGGCGACCAGCTGCGAGCCGTGCCGGACCGAGATGCCGGCCATGCAGCGCCTGGCGGAGGCCTATCCCGACGAGCTGCTGATCCTCGGCGTCGACTGGGGTGAGGGCCGCGACGCGGTCACCGACTTCGTGGAGCGCTACGGCGTGGAGTACCCCATCCTCCTCGACCCGACCCTCGAGACCTACTACCGCTGGGCAGGGACCGATGGGCTGCCGCGGCACTACTTCATCGGTGCCGAAGGGACGGTGCTGCGCGAGGTGATCGGCCCGCTCGACCCGGCGCGGATGGTCGCCATCCTCGACGAGCTGCTGGCCGCCCCCGGCTGAGGGTCGCAAGAGGCGGACAACGAAATGGGGCGCGCACGCTGCGCGCCCCATCTGGGTCCGACGGCGGAGGTTCAGCCTTCGACGACGACCGACCCGTTCATGTCGGGATGGATGTCGCAGACGAAGAAGTACTCGCCGGCGTCGAGCGCGTCGACCTGGACCTCGGTGGAGGCGCCCCCGTCGACCACCTCACCCTCGACGATCACCTCGCCGCCCTCCTCGGTGTAGACCGAGACGTTGTGCGGAGCGGTGTCGTTGTTCGTGAA
>DASVEH010000108.1:0-10323 GCA_036380655.1 Candidatus Limnocylindria bacterium
TCGCCAGGGTCTCGGCGCCGATGCGCAGCGGTCCGGCCTCGATCACGATCGGACCGATCTGATCGGCCGCGAAGAGGACGTTGAACACGCCGATGGAGATGGCGGTGACGCCGACGAGCCACGCTCGGCCGAGGAGCGCGCGGGGACCGAGGCCCGAGGCGGGCAGGAGCGCGAGGAGCCCGGCCAGCACGATGGCGGCCGTGACGCCGTCCAGCGATGCGAAGAGCGCCACCATGATCACGAGCGCCGCCCCGAGCTTGGCCACCGGGTTGGCACGAGCAAGCGGGGCGGACGGGTCGGGGACGATCGGCGTCAACAGCTGCATCTCAGCGACCCCCCACCTCGTACGTGCGGTCTGCCAGCGCGGAGGCGAACGCGCGATCGTGCGTCACGAAGGCGATGCCCCGTCCCGAGTCGCGGAGGGCGGCCAGGAGATGGACCAGCTCCCCCCACGTGCGGCGGTCTTGCCCGAAGGTCGGCTCGTCGAGGACGAGAAGGGCCGGGGCCGTCGCGAGCGCGGTGGCCACCGAGAGGCGCCGCTTCTCGCCGCCGGACAGGGTGAACGGGTTCGCGGCCGACAGGCGCGCGAGGTGGAGCCGCTCGAGGAGCTCGTCCGCGCGCCGATCCGCCTGGGCGGCGGGCACGCCGGCGCGACGCGGGCCGATCAGCAGCTCGTCGCGGACCGAGCCGGCCAGGAACTGGTGCTCGGGATCCTGGAAGACGGTGCCGATGCGGGACACGAGGTCACGCGCCGGCCACCCGGCGATCGGCTCGCGTCCGTGCCCCGCGGAGAGAGCTTCGCCGGCGACCACTCGACCGACACGCGGTGCCAGCAGGCCGGCGAGCATCAGCGCCAGCGTCGACTTGCCGCCGCCGTTCGGGCCGGTGATGGCGAGCGCCTCCGACGATCGGAGCGACAGGTCGACGCCGGCGACCGCGTCGACCGCCATGCCCGGGTAGCGGAAGGAGGCATGCTCGGCGATCACCAGCGTCTCCGGCGCCGGTCGCGAGCGCCGCGGGGGTGCCGCCGGCGGTCGGTCCGGCACCCACACCCCCGCGTCCGCCAATCGCGCGCCGTGTTCGCGAAAGACCTCGCCGGGCGGCCCATCGGCGACGACGCCGCCACCGGCGGCGATGACCACCACGCGATCCACCAGCGGCAGCGACTCGTCGACGCGGTGCTCGACGAGGACGAGGGTGGCGCCGAGGCGCTCGACCACGCGATCGAGCACCGACCGCAGCTCGAGCGCGCCGGCCGGATCGAGGTTCGCGGTCGGCTCGTCGAGCATGAGGAGGCCGGGTTGCAGCGCGAGCGTGCCGGAGAGCGCGAGCCGCTGCTGCTCACCGCCGGAGAGTGCGTGGGTTGGGCGCTCGCGGCCGTACGGGAAGTCGACCGCGGCCAGCGCGGCATCCACCCGCGGCCAGATGCCGGCGGTCGGGACGCATCGGTTCTCGAGGCCGAAGGCGACGTCGTCGCCGACCCGGCCCATCACGATCTGCGACTCGGGGTCCTGGAAGAGGAGCCCGCTTCGGTCGCGCGTCGAGCGCGGGTCGAGCCCGTCGACCAGGAGGGTCCCCTCCGTCTCCCCACCGCCCGCCGGATCTACGAGACCCGCCATGGCCGCCAGCAGCGTCGACTTCCCGGCGCCCGACGGTCCGAGCAGCAGGACGCGCTCGCCGGGCTCGATCGTCAGGTCGAGGTCGCGCAGCGCCCAATCGCGGCGTCCGGCGTGCCGAATACCCCAGCCGCGCGCTTCGACCCGTGCCGGCCGCCCCACCTCCCGCATCGGCGCATTGTGGGCGGTCCCGGGGGTCAGACCTCGCGCTGTTCGCGACCGACCGCGAAATCGGCGAGCACGCCGGTCGCCACGAGCGCGCGCACGAGCAGCCATGCCCCGACGCCCGCAATGACCGCGCCGCTCAGGATGGTCGCGCCGCCATACAGGGCCCAGAAGTCGACGCCCGTGTCGGCGAAGTACAGGGGGATGTCGTGGACGGCGGCGAACAGCCCGGCCAGCGCACCGGCGAGGACCGCGACCGGCAGCGTCCAGCGGCGATAGAGGCCGATCGCGAAGCCCAGCTCCGCCCCGGCTCCCTGGATCGCCCCGGAGACGAGCGCGTCCACCCCGTACGGGGAGCCGAGCAGCACGGAGACGGCCGCCGAGACGAACCCGCCGAACACGGCGGCACCGGGCCGCCTGACGATGAGCCCGACCAGGACGCCGGGCAGCAGCCACACGCCGTACAGCAACGCCTGCAGTGGCGGCAGGAAGGCGAAGATGGGTCCCGTCGCCGTGTAGAGCGCGTTCCACGCCAGGAACACGATCCCGAAGGCGACGGCGACGACCGCCGCCACGACGATGTCGACGACGCGCCAGCCACCCTGTGGCTCGCTGATGATGGTCATGAGTCCTCTCCTCTCGATGCGATCTCCACGACGAGGAGCGTGCCCTCGCCGATCCGGACCGATGCAGGGGGCCGCGTCACCTCGTTCGAGAGCCCGCGCGATCGGCCGAGGCGCAGGGTCGCCCCGTCAAGCGCCCAGCGCAGGCCCGCGGTCGTGATGCCGACCACGTCGCCGCCGACCGGCAGCAGGGTGACGAGATCGCCCGCGGCACCGCCGAGGACGAGCTCTCGGCCGGCATGCACGGCCCGCACGACGGTCCCGGCGCGCACGACGCGGAGGTCGACGCCGGCCAGCGCGGGGTCGGCGAGGAGGAGCAGGTTCGCGAGCTCGTGGTCGAGCCGCTCGCCGCCGATGGCCCCGAGGACGACGACCGCGGTGGCGCCCTCCCGGAGCGCCGCCTCCACCGCGAGCTCGGTGTCGGACGCCTCCTTGTCGGCCGGGTGGCGCTCCACCCGCGTGCCGGATGCCTCGAGCCGTGCCACCAGCGGGGCATCTACCGAGTCGAGGTCGCCGACCAGGAGCGCCGGACGGCGGCCGAGCCGGTCGAGCGACCTGGCTCCGCCATCCGCGGCGACGACGAGGTCGGCGCCGTCGAGCCACGCGGCGTCCGACGCCGCAAGCCCGCCCGAGGCAACCACCACGACTCTCATCGATCCCTTCCCTGTCTCCTGCGGCTCGCATCGGTCCGGAAACGACGAACGGCGCGACCCGAAGCCGGTGCTTCAGGGGCGCGCCGCGATGCTGCTTCGACTTCCTTCGCCGGCATGACCCGGATCAGGTTCGAGGGTCTGCGGACGTATCGGCGTCCACACTCTCAGCGCTGTCGCGCTCCCCTGTCGTTTCTGGATTGTCCACTGAGCCTAGCACGCCACCTATCATCGGTCGATGCACCCGAACGTCGAACGCGTGATCGCGGCCGCCCGCGCGGCCGGGCTCGACATCAGCGTCGAGCGATTCCCGGAGGGCACTCGAACCGCCGCGGATGCCGCCCGCGCCGTGGGCTGCGAGGTGGCGCAGATCGTCAAGTCGCTCGTCTTCATGGTCTCGGATGCCCCGGTCGTGGCGCTCGTCTCCGGCGCCAACCGCGTCGACCTCGCCAGGCTGGCGGACGCCATGGGAGGCGGCGCAGCTCGTCGTGCCGATGGTGACGAGGCGCGGGCGGCCACCGGCTACGCGATCGGTGGCGTGCCGCCGTTCGGCCACGACGGCAACGTCGCCGTCCTCGTCGATCGCGACCTCATGGCGCACGACCGTCTCTGGGCGGCCGCGGGCCTGCCGGACGCCGTGTTCGCCGTCCATCCCGACGACCTGGTCCGCGCGAGCGGAGGGCGCATCGCCGACCTCGCCGACACGGAGCGCTGACCGGGTGTCGATCGGGCTCGTGTTCGCCATCGTCGCCATCGGCGGGCTGCTGCTGGCGGCGGGCTCGATCCTCGTCCTTCGGACCGCCGGCGCCCACCCGGCCGTCGCGCGCCGCCTCGCCGGCCCGCGCGAGGTGAAGGTCGGACAGCTGCTCGACGGAGACGACCTGCCGGACCGCCCGGTGCGGGTGGTCGGCCGCATCCGCTGCCGCGATCCGCTCGAGATGGGCGGCGGCGAACGGCTCGTCGCGTTCCATCGTGACGTCGAGGTGAGGATCGGGGGCGCCTGGCGGAGCATCGAGCGGCTCCGCGAGACGCGCTCCTTTGACCTGTGGGACCACGACGGATCGTTGCCGATCGACCCGGCGCGCGCCGCGGACCCGCTCATCGTCATTCCCAAGGTCTGGCGAGGCGCGCCGTCCGAGCTCGAGGAGCCGCATGCCTCGGCGGTCGCCCGCCTGGTGGAGCGCGAGGGACCGGCCAGCGAGGCCCGGGCCATCACGCGCGGCATCAACGTCACCGATCGCATTCGCCTGGTCGCTCGGCCGATCCGGGATGCGTCGGGGCGGGCCCGGCTGGAACCGCCCGACGGCGGTTACCTGGTCACCAACCTGGAGGTCGACGACGCCATGCGGCTGCTCGGCGGACGGGACCGGCGGCTCGTATCGGGTGCCGTCATCGGGATCGGCGTCTCGATCGCCCTCCTGGCGGTCGGCGGAATCGGCGCCCTCGTCAGCGCGATCCTGGCGGGCTGAGACGCATCGGTACGGGGCCGACCGGTACCAATGAGGCATCGCGCCACGGACCTCCTGTTTCTAGCATCCGATGCACGGGACCTACCGAAAGCTCCATTCGAGCCGCGGATCGGGGCCCCGCACAGGGAGCGCACGATGGCGCAACAGGTTCGTGAGTCACTGCTCAGCGTCGCCCAGGCGGCGACGCTGCTCGGCGTCCACCCGAACACCATCCGCTCCTGGACCGATGCGGGCCGCCTGACCGCCTACCGCATCAACGCCCGCGGGGACCGCCGCTTCCGGCAGGCCGACGTCGAGCGCATCCTGGTCGAGGACGCACCGGCCAACGACAGCGAGGCCGCGACCGGCGGACGATCGGACCGGGAGGCCGAGCTCGCCGTCTTCGAGCGCGTCGCCGCCGGCCTGGCCGCGACCCCATCGCCCGGCTCCGTCGCGCGGGCGCTGGTCGAGGCCCTCCGCACCGAGATGCACGTCGAGCGAGCGGCCGTCTATGTCGGAGTCGAGGGCGGGTTCGACCTCGTCGCACATGCCGGATTCGCGTCCCCGCCCGCCTCGCGCCGGCCCGACGGCGAGCCGTCCCCGACCGACGGTCCCGATCGAATCGTCCCGCTGGCCGCCCGACAGCGCACTGTCGGGCTTCTCCTCGTCGACGAGGCTTCCGTCGAGCGCATGCCTGCCTCCCTGCGGCGGGCCATCGTCACCACGGTGGCCACGGCGCTCGCCAGCTCCCGGCTCCTGGTCCGTGCCCGTCGGGAGCTGCGGCGCGCCCGGGCCCTGCGCTCCGTCACCAAGGAGCTGACCGGCACCCTCGAGCTCGGCTCGCTGCTCGGCGAGGTCGTCGAGCTGACCCGGACCATGTTCGAGGCCGAGAAGGCCGGCCTGTGGCTGGTCGACGACGGGGACCATCCCTTCAAGATCGCCGCCCACCATGGCCTCGGGGAAAGCTTCCTCAAGCAGGTCGGCGCGCTCGCCAGTGACGCCGACACCATCGGCACCCGTGCCATCCGGGACCGCCGCTCGTACGCCCTCCGCGACGCGGACAAGGACGAATCGGTGGGCATCATGCGAGAGGTCTACGCCGCCGAGGGCATCCGCACGGCGTGCCTCGTGCCGCTCATCGGCAACGACCGCCCGCTCGGCCTGCTCGGCCTCTACCACCGCCGCGACCGGCCGTGGCCGGAGGACGAGGTCGCCCTCCTCCAGGCCTTCGCGGACCAGGCGGCCGTGGCCATCCAGAACGCCCGGCTCTACCGCTCGGTCGCCGACCAGGCCGCCCGCATGCGCTCGATCCAGGACCTGTCGGCCCGCCTCAACCGTCTCACCGACGTGCGGGCGATCGCCGAGGCGATCGTGGCCGAGGCGAGCACCCTCGCCGACTACCACGACATCCGGATCTACCGCGTCGACTGGGAGCGCCGGATGTGCGATCCGATCGCCTTCACCCGCGAGATGCTGGAGGGCGACCCCGAGGACGCCGAGTCGCTGCTCCGCGTCAAGGTCGGCGAGGGCTTCACCGGATGGGTTGCCGAGCACGGCCAGCCGCTCCTCATCAACGACGCCGTCGACGATGACCGGGGCAAGACGATCGACGGCACCGATGACGTCCCCGAGTCGATGCTGCTGGTGCCGATGCTGTACGAGGGCCGCACCCTCGGCGTCATCGTGCTCAGCCAGCTCGGCTACAACCGCTTCAGCACCGATGACCTTCAGACCATGAACATCTTCGCCGGCTACGCGGCGCAGGCCATGTCGAACGCCACCACCTACGGCCAGCTGGTGGAGCAATCGACGGAGCTCCGCCGCCGCGCCGAGTCACAGCGCCATCTGCTCGAGACGAACGGGCGGCTGCTGGGGACCCTCGACCAGGCGGACGTGCTCGAGACGATCGCCGACGGGCTGCGCGAGGTGGTGAGCTACGACAACCTCTCCATCTATCGGACCGATCACGTCCGCGGAGCCATGATGCCGGTCCTCACCCGCGAGCTGCATGCCGAGCAGGTCAGCCGGTACATGATCCCCTTCGGCCGGGGCCTCATGGGGTGGGCCGTCGAGCACGCACAGCCGATCCTCGCCAACGAGGCGCTGAACGACCCGCGCGCCCTCCAGATCCCGGGAACGCCGCCGGATCCGGAGGCAGTGATCGTCGTGCCGCTCATTGCCGACGGCGAAGTGCTCGGCGCGCTCAACGTCTCGCGCGTCGGCGGCCCGGAGGTCTTCTTCAGCGAGAGTGACTTCGAGCTGGTCCAGCTCTTCGCGGCGCAGGCCTCGATCGCGCTCCGCAACGCCGACACGCACCACGCCATGAGCCAGCGCGCGGAAACGGATGCCCTGACCGGCCTCGGCAACCATGGCGCCTTCCAGCAGGAGCTCGGCCGCCTGGTCGACGAGGCGAGCGCCGATCCGGAGGCGAGCAGCCTGGCGGTACTCATGATGGACCTCGACGCCTTCAAGGCCTACAACGACCGGCGCGGGCATCCGGCCGGCGACGCGCTGCTCCACGAGGCGGCCACCGCCATCTACGGAGCCGCCCGCAGCGACGACCGCGTGTTCCGCTATGGCGGCGACGAGTTCGCTCTCATCCTGCCCGGCGCGCGCAGCGCCGATGCGGCCCGGGTCGCCGAGCGGATCCGCACCAGGGTCGCGGCCCTCACCGCGGGCGGGCCGAACCCGGTCACCATCACGATCGGCGTCGCGGAGATGCCCGGCGATGCTCGAGATCGCGCCAGCCTGATCCAGGCCGCCGACACCGCCCTCTACTACGGGAAGCGCGCCGGCGAGAACCGGGTCGTGCGCAGCGACCAGCTGCCGCGCGACGTTGTCGAGCTGCGCGGGACCCTCGACGAGCTGGCCAGCGCGGCACTGCGCGACGGCGACGACCCGCACGCCGTCGAGCACCTCGTGGAGCGGGCCACGCAGCTGTCGGGCGTCTACCACGAGGAGACGGACGCGGTACGGGCCGCCGTGCTGGCGGTCACGCGCTCGTTCGGCACCAACTCCGGCGGGACCGGTGACTCCGGCCATGGCGACCGGGTCGGCCGGCTGGCGCTGCGCATCGCCCAACGGCTCGGGCTCGACGACGGCGAGCAGCACGCTCTCGAGCTGGCGGGGCGCCTGCACGGCCTCGACGACCGCGCCATCGCCGAGCTCAGCGCGATCCCCTCCCTCCACGAGGCCGCCGCCCTGATCGCCGGCTACCGAAGCCTCCTCGCCGACGGGGCGCGTCGCGGCCGCCGGGCTCCCCGTGCCCGGGGCCCGATCGGTCCGCACGTCATCGGCGCCGCGAACGCCTACGACGAGGAGACGACCGGCGTCGCGGCGCAGCGGGCCGGGCGCGGATCCGCGCTCGCCAGGCTCCGTCGCCATCCGGCCACCTTCCGCTCGGACGTCCTCAACGCCCTGGCCCAGGTGGTCGAGGAGCACGGCGACAAGGGGCGGCGGCGGCGGGTCGCCGACCGCGTCCACGAGGCTCGCGGAGCGGCCTGAACGCCGGACCGGCGTGTATCATTCGAGCGCCGATGACGTCCTCCCGCCTCGCTTCGCTGCGCCTGCGCGGGGCGGTGAGCCTGGTGCTCGGAGCCGCTCTCGCGATCTCCGCATGCGCGACCGAGCAGCCGACGGGGAGCCCTGATGGCTCGGCGGCGGGGACATTCATGCCGACCGCGACCGCCACGCCGGCACCGACCCCCGAACCGACGCCTTCGCCATCGCCCACCCCGCGCTTCACGAACGAGCCGGACGATGAGCTCGCGGCCCTCATCCCGGCCACGGCCGCCGGCGCCCCGGTGGTGGTGGCGCCGTTCGACGAGTTCGCGCTGACCCCCGGCGACATCGGCCTGGCCTACGGCGACATCGGCGACCGCTTCGCCTCGCTCGCCCTCGCCTACGTGGAGCAGCCCCGGCTGAGCCTGTACGCCATGCGCGTCGAAGGCGAACCCGTCGCGACCGAGGACCTCGAGCCACACCTCGCGACCGCCGGCCGCTACGTCGGGATCGCGGGGCTCGATGCCGACCCCTGGGAGGCAGGCATCGTGGCGGGCAAGCAGGTGTGGGTGCGCCCAGAGGACAATGCGACCGCCGCCGGGACGCACGTATACACCTGGGCGAGCGGCGAGTACGTCTTCCTCCTCATCGGCGTCGACGACGAGGTCAACGCCGCCATGATCGAGGCGCTCCCGGGCGAGCCGGCGCCCTCGCCGTCGCCATCACCGTCGGCCTCCGCGCCGGCGTCCGCCAGCGCCGACCCGAGCGCGTCGCCGGGAGGCTGATCGGGCCGGTTCGAAACTGCGTTTGCGCGGCATCCGGAGCGGGGTACCATCCGCGGCATGTTCAGCCGGATCGCCTATGCGCTCTCGATCGGCGGCACCATCGCCACGCTGGCGCTCCGCGTGCTCGGCGCGGACGACACCCTCACCTTCGCCATCAGTGCGCTGACGATCCTGGGCCTCGCCTACACCCTGGGGCACGCCACCGAGCAGCTTGGCATGGCGGCCGGACCGCGCATTGGCGGCATCATGAACGCGACCGTCGGAAACGTGGGCGAGATCATCATCGCGGCGTTCCTGATCATGGACAACAAGATCGAGATCGTGCACGCCTCGATCACCGGGTCGATCGTCGGCAACCTGCTGCTGGTGCTCGGCGCATCGCTCCTCGCCGGTGGCATCAAGAACGGGGTCCAGTCGTACGACGCGGGCGCCACCGGGATGAACGCGGCGTCCCTGATCCTGGCCACCATCGGGCTGGTCGTGCCGGCCACGTTCGCCTTCCTCATCGGTGGCGGCGAGGGGACCGTTCCCGGCGACCCCCAGTTCTTCCGCATCGAAGCGCTCACGGTGGGCGTGGCGATCCTCCTGCTCATCACCTACGCCGCGCAGACCTGGTTCTTCCTGCGCTCGCCTGAGTCGCCGACCACCGTCCACGCACCCGATGAGGTGCCGGACTGGAGCTGGAAGATGGCGCTCGGGGTGCTCCTTGCCTCGGCCGCGGCGCTCACGTTCGCCTCCGAGGTCCTCGTCCACACGCTCGAGCCGGCGGTGGCCTCGCTCGGGATCAGCGAGTTCTTCATCGGGATCATCGTCATCCCGGTCATCGGCAACCTCGCCGAGCACGTGGTGGGCGTGACCCTGGCGTACAAGAACAAGATGGACTTCAGCCTCATCACATCGATCGGCTCGGCGACCCAGATCGCGCTCTTCGCGGCGCCGGTCCTCGTCTTCTTCGGTCTCATCGTCGGCAACCCGCTCACCCTCGTGTTCACCCCGCTCGAGGTCGTGGCCGTGGCGGTCGGCGTGCTCATCGCCAGCTACATCGCCCTCGACGGCAAGTCGAACTGGGTCGAAGGGCTCCAGCTCGTGAGCGTGTACCTCATCCTCGCCATCGCCTTCTTCTTCCTGACCTAGGAAGGGGACTCACCCAGGAGCCGCCCGACGGGCGTGCGGGCTACCATGACGCCGTGCTGAGCTTGCCGGGCCCGCTCGTCAGCGTCGACTGGCTCGCGGCCCATCTGACCGATCCCGCCCTCCGCGTCGCCGACGTCCGCTGGTCCCTGGCCGGGCCGGCCGGCGCCGAACGCTATGCGCAGGGGCACATTCCCGGCGCGGTCTTCCTCGACGCAGGCCAGGAGCTCAGCTCGCCGGGCGAGGGGCCCGGGCGCCACCCGATCCCGGCACCGGCCCGGCTGGCACGCGTCCTCGGCCGAGCCGGCATCGGCGACGAGCACGCGGTGGTGGCCTACGATGATGCCGGCGGCAGCATCGCCGCCCGTCTCTGGTGGCTCTTCCGGCACTTCGGCCATCACGGC
>DASVEH010000109.1:0-2177 GCA_036380655.1 Candidatus Limnocylindria bacterium
GCTTCCCGCGTTCCACCCTCCGGCAGGACGCGAACCTCAATGTCCTTCGTGCCGGGCGTGCGCTCGAGCACCCTCCCCTCGCGGCTCAGACGGAAGTGATCCGGCGTAATCAGTCCTGCCACCACCGATTCGCCTAGCCCCCAATTGGCCTCGATCACAATCTCATCGGCGCCGTCAAACGGATTCCGGGTGAACAGGACGCCCGCGCAATCGGCGACCACCAGCTCCTGAACTACGACCCCTATCCGCGGCTCGCTCGGTAGCCGCAGGCGCTGCCGGTAGGCTAGGGCCGACCCAGAGTACGCCGATTTCCAGATCGCGCCCACCGCATCGGTCAGGGCCGGCGGCGATGGTCGGACATTCAGGCACGTCAGGTGCTGACCGGCGAAGCTCGCCGTTTCGGAGTCCTCGCCCACGGCCGACGAGCGAACAGCGACGGGACCGTCTAGAGTGGCGCAGACCTCCGCCAGCTCGCGGATCGCGGTCGGGTGGCCGGCGGATACCGCGTCAACAAACCCGAACGACAATGCCACGCCGCCCGGAACGGGTAGGCCGGCGCGGATCGCCGCCGCCAGCTGCGCCGCTTTTCCGCCGTACGCCGACTCGTCAACGCTCTCGACCAGCGCGATCGGTCTCATGCCACGATCGCCGCTTCGCCGGCCTCGCCGTCCACGCGCACCCGCGCGCTGTCCGGAATGCGAGTGGTTGCGTCGGTGCAGCCCACGACCGCCGGGATGCCGTACTCGCGCGACACGATGGCCGCGTGCGACAGGAGCCCGCCACGATCCGTCACTATCGCGCCGAGCAGCGGTAGCACTGTGTTGAAAGCGGCGGTCGTTGCCTTGGTGACGAGGATGTCGCCTTTCTTGATGTGGGCAAAGTCCTGCGTGCCGCGGACGAGGCGCGCTGAGCCTTCGTAGACGCCGGGGCTTACCCCGAGGCCATAAACCTTTCGCGCCTCGCTGCGCGCCTCCGGTGCCATGAAGAGGGCCTCTATGGCCGCACCTAAGGCTCGCTCCATACGCGCCGCGGCGGGCGGCAGCCACTCGGCGGGCAGGGGCGCACCGGGCTCGGCCCCGAGCATCGGAGGCGCGTCGACGAAGCTGGCCTCCGCGCGGTAGCGCGCACGTTGCGCCAGCTCTTCGGCAGATGGGCCGTCGTCGTGCTGGATCAGAGAGCGCATCTCGTCGTATCCGGCCTCGACGAGGTGGGTGGGATACGCAATGCGTCCGTTCTCGGCCAGGGGCTTGCCAGCCGCAAGGATAGCGCGGCGCGTGAGCCCCTCGGCCCAAAGATCGCAGAAGAGCCCCCGCTCGTCGCGCAGCCGGTACATGGTACGCGCTTCGGCGAGAAGCTCGTCGAAGGCGCTACGATGGGGCTTCGGCACGCCGTCCCGCGCCTCAGCGGTGCGCCGCGCGAGCACGTCTCCCGTAGGTCCAACGTTTACCCCTTCCACGGCGCTGCGAATCGCGCCGAGCAGAACCTCCGGCATCTCCAGTACGTAGGGCTCGCCGACGTCCTCGCCGTTGACGGGACGGTAGCCGACGAATCGGAGGTAGGCAGAGAGCGCCGTGCTGATTTCACCGGACAGTTCGCTCAGGGACGCGAGAACGTCGCCGGCCGGATTGGGGGAGGCGATTAGCGCGTGTGCCCTGGAGTCGGCCCGAATGGCCCGCGCAAGGCGGTCGAGTTCGTCAGCGGATCCTCGGGAGATGGGCGTGGCGCCTTGCAGGAGGCCTAAGAACTCTATAGCGGAGCGTCCGGTCCATTGCTGCGCGTGCACGAAAAAGTCGCCAACCGGCAGCAGTGCCGGCACGTTGTAGAGGTGGTGCAAGTAGATCTGGTGCTTGAGGTTTTCCCGGCATCGATCTAGGTGCGCTAACAGCTCCTCGGTCGTCAGCGTCGATGGATCGACCGCTTGCAGCTGGAGATGGTCGCGGATCGCCGCAGGCTTCGTCTGCTCATCCCAGACTTGCAGGTCCTCGCGCCACAGCTTGCGCTCGACGGCCATGGCGCTCGTTTTCAGGCGCTCGGAGAGCTCCGGATCGGTGCGCCTGAGCTCGTCCCAGACGTGCTTCGGTGGGTGGCCGACCGCATCCTTGGACGCGCCGACCGGCCGCGGGCAGTAGTAGGGGAAGCCGTTGACGAACTCACAATCGAGGTAGTCGAGGAGAAGC
>DASVEH010000110.1:0-4692 GCA_036380655.1 Candidatus Limnocylindria bacterium
TACCGCGAAGGGCTCATCAAGTCGCGCTACGTGGGGCGCACCTTCATCCAGCCCGCCCAGCGCAGCCGCGACGAGGCGGTGCGCCTGAAGTTCAACCCCCTCCCCGAGCTGCTCTCCGGTAAGCGCGTCGTGGTGGTCGACGACTCGATCGTGCGTGGCACGACAACGGGGCCGATCGTCGAGATGCTGCGCCGCGCCGGCGCGGCCGAGGTCCACGTCCGGATCCACTCGCCGCAGATGCGCTACCCGTGCTACATGGGCGTCGATACCGGCCGCCGCGACGAGCTGATCGCCGCGAACCACTCGCTGGAGGGGATCCGCGCCGCGATCGGCGCCGACTCGCTCGGGTACCTCTCGAAGGAGGCGCTGCTGGAGGCGGTCGGAGGCCGAACCGAGGCGCGGTGCACGGCCTGCTTCGACGGGGCCTATCCGACGGATGTGCCCCTCGAGCTGGACAAGCTGGCGCTCGAGCGCCGCTGAGCAGCATGGCGCGCACCTACCGCGAGGCCGGCGTCGACATCGCCGAGGCGGAACGTGCCGTCGAGCGCATCGCGCGGGCCGCCGCGGCCACCGCCACGCCGGCGGTCATGAGCGGGATCGGCGGATTCGGCGGCCTCTTCCGCTTCGACGCGGACAGCCACCCCGATCCGATCCTGGTCAGCAGCACCGATGGGGTGGGCACCAAGCTGAAGGTCGCCGTGGCGCTCGGCCGTCACGACACCATCGGCGTCGACCTCGTCAACGCCTGCGTGAACGACATCGTGGTCACCGGTGCCTCACCGCTCTTCTTCCTCGACTACCTGGCCATAGGCGACCTTCGGGCCGAGGTGGTCGAGGAGATCGTGGGCGGCGTGGCGGCCGGATGCGCCGCGGCCGGCATCCCGCTCATCGGCGGCGAGACCGCCCAGATGCCGGACCTCTATCGCGACGCCGACTACGACCTGGCCGGCTTCATCGTCGGCGTGGTGGCTCGCGCCGATCTCATCGACGGCTCTCGCGTGCGGGCGGGTGATGCCGTCGTCGGCCTTCCCTCATCCGGCCTGCACACGAATGGCTACAGCCTGGCGCGGCGCGTCCTGCCGGAGCGGTCCTGGCACGACCCGATGCCCGACAACGGCCACACCATCGGCGACGTGCTGCTCGAGCCGCATCGCTCCTACCTCGACGAGGTGCGCCTCCTGCGCCGTGCCCTCCGCGACGGTGGCAGCGACATCGGTGCGCTGGCCCATATCACCGGTGGTGGCTGGGAGGGGAACGTCCCGCGCACGCTGCCGGCCGGGCTCGGCGTCGAGGTCGAGACCGGCGCCTGGCCGATCCCGCCCATCTTCAGCCTCATCCAGTCGACCGCCGACATCGCCAACGACGAGATGCTGCGCACCTTCAACGTGGGGATCGGGCTCACCGCCGTCGTTCCCGACGACGTCGCCGATGCAGCGGTGGCGGCGCTCGGCGACGCGTATCGGATCGGCCGGGTGATCGAGGTGGACGAGGGCGAGCCGCGCGTCCGTTTCGCATGAAGCTGGGGGTCCTCGTCTCGGGCCGAGGATCGAACCTGGAGGCCGTGCTCGACGCCTCGCTGCCGGACGTCGAGCCGGCGCTCGTGATCAGCAACCGGGCCAGCGTCCGTGCCCTCGAGGTGGCCGCCGCGCACGGCGTCCCGTCGCTGGTTCTCGCGCGCGCGGATCACGGCGGGGATGCGAGCCTGCGGGACGCGGCCATCGGGAGAGCGCTCGAGCGGACCGGCGTCGAGCTCGCCGTGCTGGCCGGCTACGACCAGCTCCTGCGTCCGTCCTACTTCGCCGCCTTCTCCGGCCGCACGATCAACGTCCATCCCAGCCTCCTGCCCGCGCATGGCGGTCGCGGCATGGTCGGCCCTGCCGTCCATCGCTCGGTCCTCGCCCGCGGCGATGCCGAGACCGGGGTGACGATCCATGAGGTCACGTCAGATCTCGACGCAGGGCCGATCCTGGCGCAGTCACGCGTGGCGGTCCTGCCGGGCGATGACGCCGACGCGCTTGCCGCCCGCGTCCTCGTGGAGGAGCATCGGCTGCTCGTGGCTACCCTGGCGGCGATTTCCGCACGCTCGACTCCGTAGCGCCGGCCGCTCGCCACGTCGAGGCTATCGCCAGGCCGCACAGCGACGCGCGGACCGGATCGGCGGTGGGCGGATCCGGTCCGGCTCGCCGAGGGGTCGCCGGGCATGATGCGTGCTAGCATGACCGGCGCGTCCCGTGCGGCGCCCACTCCCCGCAGCAGAGGCCAGACAGCTACTCATGGACGCGATTCTCGAACCGATCGGGCAGTTCTGGGAGGGATTCCTGAGCAACCCGATCGTGCAGCTGGCGAGCCAGCTGATCGTGATCTACGTGGTCCTCCTCTGGCTCGGCACCGCCTATTGGGCATTCCGCGACATGCAGGCGCGAACCGAGAACCCGATCCTCCCGTACTTCGCTGCGGCATTGATCATCTTCTTCACCCCGCTCCTCTTCATCTTCGCGGTGGTGCTGTACCTCATCGTCCGGCCGCGCGAGACGCTGGCAGAGGTCTACGAGCGCTCGCTGGCGGAGGAGAGCCTGCTGGCGGAGGTCGAGCGGAACGAGCTTTGCCCCGTCTGCCGCGATCGGGTCGATGCCGATTGGCTGGTCTGCCCCAACTGCCGGACGCGGCTCCATCGGGTCTGCCCGTCGTGCAACCGGCTGGCGGAGCCCACCTGGCCCCTTTGCGCGTTCTGCGGGACCGACTTCGGACGCGACACCTCGCGGTCGGCGCGGGCGCGAGCCCGGGCCCAGGTCCCGGCAATCGAGGGTGACAGCAGCGCGACCGCATCGGAGGGATCAGCCGGGGCCGATGCCACGGCCGAGCACGGGCGCCTGCGCGGCGCAACCAACACCTGACGAGGGGCCCGACCTCCGTGGATCCCGCCGGGCCTGAACGTCCCGGATCCCTGCCGACCGGACCGCACCCGACCGTGGGCCGCTCGAGCGTGTCGATGCCGCGCTGGCCCGGACCGGTCCTGGTCGCCCTCGGTGCCATCCTTGCCGTGGGCGCGCTCGGGCTGGGGGCGGCCGGCATCCAGTCAGGCGGCACGATCGACGATCCCGCGCTCTTCGGATGGGCCGTGCTTCTCGGCGCGGCGCTCTTCGCGGCGGGCCTCCTCTACATCGCCATCCGCCAGCTGCGTGTGCGGCGCTTCCTTGCGCCCGAGCGCTATCGCGGGCCGGGGGTCCTCGTGCTCCTGCTCCTGGTCCTGGCGCTGGCATCGATCATCACCGCGCCGTTCGGCGCCGACGCCGCCGCGCTGCTGATGGGAGACGGCGAGCTCACCTTCCTCGGCGCGGCGGTGCTTCTCATCGCCACGCAGGTCTCGCTGCTGCTCGTCAGCTGGTTCCTCGTCTTCCGACCCGGCGCGCTCGCAGCCCTGCCCTCCCTTCCGGGTCGCGACCCGGGCGGCGCCATCCGATCCGGCCTCGGCTGGGGACTCCTGGCCTGGCTCGGCGCGACGCTCGTGTCGGCCGGCGTGGTGTGGCTGCTGGAAAGCTTCGGCTTCGAGGCCGAGCCTCAGGCCGCCGAACGGGCGATCGCACTGGTGGATCCGTGGCTGGTGGTCCTCTCCATCGTGATCCTGGCGCCGATCGCGGAGGAGGTCTTCTTCCGCGGGGTGGTCTTCAACGCCTGGCTGCGCGAGGGTGGCCGAAGGTGGGCCTTCATCGGCTCTTCGGTCCTCTTCGCGGCCATTCACATCTCGGTGGTTGCGCTGGTGCCGATCTTCCTGCTTGGCCTGGCACTGGCCTGGGTCTACGAGCGCACCGGCAACCTGCTCGCCCCGATCGCGATGCACGCGACGGTCAACGGCATCTCGGTCGCCCTGGCGTTGCTCGTCCGCTTCGACCTGGTGCGACTTCCCGTCTAGCGGACCGCCTGCCGGCTGATGGAGCTGCACCGTTGACGCAACCGACGTGAAGAACTGGGCCGGCAATCACGAGTACCGGGCCCGCCGCCTGCACGAGCCGCGGTCGCTCGAGGAGGCCCAGGAGACGATCCGGGGCGCGGCACGCATCCGCGTGCTCGGCTCGCGCCACTCGTTCAACGATCTCGCCGATACGAGTGGCGCTCTCATCACGCTCGCCGGGCTCCCGCGCTTCCTGAATATCGATCCCGAGACGAGCAGCGTCACCGTCGACGGTGCCATCCGCTACGGCGAGCTATGCCCCGCGCTGCACGAGGCCGGGTTCGCGCTCCACGCCATGGCCTCGCTCCCTCACATCTCGATCGCCGGCGCATGCGCCACGGCATCCCACGGTTCCGGCGACCGCAGCAGCGTCCTATCTGCCGCCGTGTCGGCCATGGAGGTGGTCCGCGCCGACGGAGAGGTGGTCGAGCTCTCCCGTGAGGGCGACCGGGACACCTTCGAGGGCGCGGTCGTCGGCCTCGGGGCCCTCGGAGTCGTCACGCGGCTGACGCTGGACGTGGAACCCACCTTCAACGTTCGCCAGGACGTGTACGAACGCCTTCCCGGCGCCGCCTTCGCATCACACTTCGACGAGATCACGGCGTCGGCGGAGAGCGTGAGCTTCTTCACCACCTGGCGCGATCGTGCCTTCGACCAGGTCTGGCTAAAGCGCCGTGTGGCACGGTCCGGCGGGGCCACCACCGTCCCGCCGGAGCTGTACGGCGCCCCACTGGCGACCCGTG
>DASVEH010000111.1:0-4402 GCA_036380655.1 Candidatus Limnocylindria bacterium
TGACCTCGTAGGGGTAGTTGTTCGGCACGTCGAACCCGAAGACACCGGGCCCGTAGTGCGAGGGGTAGACCATCGGGCAGAAGTAATCGACGTACGGCATGATCACCTCCGGCCGCTGCCCGATCCCCTGGTCGTCGGGGACGATGAAGCTGATCGGAAACACGTCGGCGCCCAGGAAGGTTCGGGTGGCGTCGAGCTCCTGGCTCACGACGCGCAGCACGCGACCAATGGCCGGCAGCCGGAACGACTGGGTGTTCGGCAGGTTCGTATCGGCGAGGTCGTACGGGCCGTCGCTGAAGAAGCGGATGTAGTCGAGCTGGACCTCGTCGAAGCCCTTGTCGGCAAGGTCGCCGGCGATCGAGGCGATGTACTCGGCCACGCCGGGCGCCGAGGGATCCAGCCAGGCGCCCCCGATGTTGTCGCGCCACGGCTCGCCGGTCGCGGTGTTGCGCACCGCCAGCTCCGGCCGTGCCACGGCCGAGGTGTTGTCCTTCATGACCACCATCCGCGCGATCGTGTAGATGCCGCGCTCCTCGAGCATGGGGAGGAGCTCCTCGAGCTCGAAGACCGGCGCTTCGCGAATGGCGCCGACTTCGGCTGCCGTCTCGAGATCGGTCGCGTAGTAGAGGCGGCCGTCGGTCTCCTTGACGTCGATGACCAGGGCGTTTGCCTCGGTGCGCTCGATGAGCTCCAGCATCGCGTCGAGCCGTCCCGCAGCCTCGAACACGGCCGAGGGCGCGTACAGGGCGCGGGCCTCGAAGGGCTCCATGCTCACGTCATACGTCATCTCGTCGTCGACGGTGATCTCCACGAGCCGATACCCGGGCATCTTGAAGACCAGGGTGGCTCCCTCCGGGACGTCGGCCAGCTCGTAGGCGCCGTGGTCGTCGGTCTCGGCGAGCACCTCCTCGCCGTCGGCGAAGACGCGCACCCCGGCGATCGGCTCATCGTCGGCACCGGTCACCTTGCCGCGCGCCACGTTGGGGCGGAGGTCGACCTGCAGCGGGCCCTCGTCGGGGACCGTCGCCTGCTCGGGATCGTGCCCCTCGGCCTCGATCTCGACGTCGGCGCCCCGCATCGCGCTGACGACCGCCGTCCCGTCGGCCCCCGTGGCGGCAGGCGTTCCGTCGACGCTGATCCTCGCTTCGGCGATCGGCTGCTCGGTCCCGCGGGTCACGACGATGATCGTCACGTCACGTGGCTGCTCAGGGGTTGGCGACGGAGTCGGCACGAAGGGAAGCTGTGGGCCGTCCTGGCTGCAGGCGACGGCGAGCACGGCGAGCAGGACGAGCGAGAGCCCGGGCGAGCGGAGGCGGCGAGGCAGCAGGGTCAGGTCCTTTCGGCAGGGCGGTCGGCGTCGGCGCGGCCTTGGGCGGCGGCACGCAGGGCGGCGACCGTGGGCGCCAGGTCGCCATCGGAACTGTACAGCGCGCTGCCGGTCACCAGCACTCCTCCGCCGGCCGCATGCGCCCGGCGGATGGTGTCCAGGTTGACGCCGCCGTCCACCCCGATCGGAACGCCGAGGCGCCGGCTGGCGATCTCGTCGCGCAGCTCCGAGAGCTTCGGAAGCACCTCGTCGATGAAGGCCTGGCCGCCCCAGCCGGGGTTGACGGTCATGACCAGGACGAGGTCGACACGCTCCAGATAGGGCAGGACCGCATCGGCACCGGTCTCCGGGTTGAGGGCGATCCCCGGCCGCTTGCCGGCGCGTTCGATGGCATCGATCACGGCCGATGGCTCGTCATCGGCCTCGACGTGGAAGATCACCAGGTCGCTTCCCGCATCGGCGAAGCGCGCGACATGCGCCAGCGGGTTGCTGATCATGAGGTGGCTGTGGAAGGGGAGGTGGCTGGCCGGGCGGACGCCCTCGACCACCACCGGCCCGAGGGTCAGGTTGTCGACGAAGTGCCCGTCCATCACGTCGAGGTGGATCGAGTCGACACCGCCATCCGTCGCGCGGCGGACCTCGTCGCCGAGCTTTCCGAAGTCGGCGTTCAGGATGCTGGCGCTGATCTGGGGTGCTTCGCTCACGACGCCGGTGCCGTTGCGACCGCCATCGCCTCGCGCGCCTCGCGAAGGGACCGGCCCGAAAGCTGGGCGTGGAGCTGTCCGCAGGCGGCATCGATCTCGCGGCCACGGGTGTCGCGAACCGTGACCGACACGCCGCCGTCGCGCAGCCGGCGGACGAAGCGATCGATGCCCGCCGCCGGCGTTCCGCTCCAGCGGGACCCCGGGGTCGGGTTGAGCGGGATGAGGTTCAGGTGCGACCGCCAGCCACGGGCGAGCTCGATGAGCCCATCGGCCTGCTCGTCCGTGTCGTTGAGTGCGTCGATCATCACGTACTCGAGGCTCACCCTGCGCCGCGTGCGGGCGGCGAACCGGCGGCCGGCCGCGATGACCTCGGCGACCGGCCACTTGCGGTTGATCGGGACCAGCTCGTCGCGGAGCGCATCGGTGGCGGCGTGCAGGCTGATCGCCAGGTTGACCTGGGGCAGCTCGTCGATCATGCGGTCCATGCCGGGCACCACGCCCGACGTCGAGACGGTGATGTGGCGTGCGCCGATGCCGAGACGCCCCGGATCGTTGAGCAGCCGCACCGCCTCGAAGACGCGGTCGGCATTGTTGAGCGGCTCCCCCATCCCCATGAACACGATGTTGTAGTGGCCGCCGCGGGCATCCCCGAGGGCAGTCCAGGGAGGCCGATGCCAGTGGAGCACCTGGTCGACGATCTCGCCCGGCGTCAGCTGGCGGCCGAAGCCGGCCTGCCCGGTTGCGCAGAACGGGCAGTTGACGGCACAGCCCGCCTGCGAGCTGATGCAGATCGTCGTGCGCTCGGCCATTCTCCCGCGCGCCGCATAGCGCATGAGGACGGACTCGATGCGCTGCCCGTCGGCGAGCTCATGGACCGCCTTGGCGGTCATCCCGCCATCGGCGCCGATGACGTGGCTGTCGACGATGGTGGTGAAGCGGAAGGCGGCCGCCATCTCGGCGCGGAGCGCAGCCGGCACGGCCGTCAGGTCCTCGAAGCCGGAGACCTCCGGCCGATGGGCGCCGGCGAGCAGCTGCTCCAGCCGGTACGCAGGCTCGCCGCGGGCTGCGAGCCACGCGGCGAGCGTTGCGGAGTCGATCTCGCTGATCGCCGGCCGGGGGCCGGCGAGCGGAAGGTCAGTCACGCCGTCCGAAGATGAGCCACGCGTAGTACAGGAAGGTCAGGAGCGCGGTGAGCGCGCCGGCGACGTACGTCCAGGCCGCGGCCTTCAGGACGTCTCGGGCACCGGTCTGCTTGTCGCCGACCATGCCGAGCCCGTTGACGAAGGCGAGCGCCTTGCCCGACGCGCCGATCTCGACCGGGAGCGTGGCGAACGTGAACAGCACGGCCGCGCCGAAGCCGACGAGGCCGACGATGGCCAGCTGCGTGATCTGCAGGAAGACCCCGGCGATGACAAGCCACGGCGCGATCCCGGACCCGAACTGCGCGGCCGGCACGATCGCCTGGCGCAGCTTCATGGCCGGCTCTCCGGCATGGTCCTGGAGCGCGTGGCCCACCTCGTGGGCGATCACCGCGGCGGCCGCCACCGACAGGCGCGCGCTGCTCGTCACGACGCCGGCAGTCGACAGCGCCGTCGCGTCGGCCACCTGGGTGCTGACGCGCAGCACCTTGCCCCGAGGGTCGTAATGGTCGGTGAGCTGGCCCGGGACCGGCTCGATCCTGACGTCCTGCAGGCCCTGGCGATCCAGCAGCCGGCGGGCAAAGTCGAAGGCGTCGAGGTTGATGCCCGAATCCACCTTGGACCACTTGGAATACGTCGACTTCACACGCCACGTAGCCCAGCCGGTGATGGCCAGCGTCGGCAGCAGGACTGCGAAGATGTAGATGGGATCGAAGAACACTGTTTGCCCACCTCCGTGAGGGCTGCTCCGAGTATATCCGACCGCGATTCGTGCCGGTTTTTCCGGGTCGTGGGGCCGACCGGCCGGGCCGCGGCACGCTGCCTGCGTGGATGGGAGATCCATACGCATGGAGCACGAGCGATGAAGATCACAGAACTGGCGGGCGATCGCGCCCGCGCCACGGGCCGCCGCGCAGGTCAGGCCCTCGGCCGCGAGCCGCGGGGGCCCGGTTGGCTCGGGACGACGCTCATCGCGACGTTGACCGGCGCCGCAGGAGCGATAGCCGCCTGCCTGCTCGACCCCGCGCGCGGGAGAGGACGGCGAGCACGCCTCGTCGACCAGGGCGGAGCCACGCTGCGGCGAGCGGTACGGCAGACGGAGCGCGCGTTGCGCACGGTGCGCGCGAGCGCGTCCGGCAGCCTGGCGGCCGCCACGCATGCGGGCCACGGCGATGCGTCGCAGCTCGACGATGCGGCCCTCGCCGCAAAGCTCGAGACGCACCTCTTCCGCG
>DASVEH010000112.1:0-2130 GCA_036380655.1 Candidatus Limnocylindria bacterium
GGCATGCCGGCGCGCTCTACGACAGGGCCACGGGCAACGCCGTGACGGATGCCGGTGCCTCGGCATCCCGCACGAGCACGCTCACCGCGACCGAGTCTGCCGGCGCGCGGCGAGAGCTGCGGGACGGGCTGACCGAGGAACAGCGGCGCATGCTCGACGAACTCGGCAGGAGCTGATCGCACGTTCCTGTCGATCGGAGCGCCGCTCGACCGTCAGAAGGGTGTCACTGATCGACGAAAACGAAGGACGGACACCATGCGTTACGCACTCCTGCTCCACTATCCCGAGATGACGGCCGAGGAGCTCGGCCCTGAGGGACTTGCCGAAGGCATGCGCGAATTCGACGCGTACGCGAAAGCGCTCGATGCCGCGGGAGTGCTGCGCTCCGCCGAAGTGCTGCAGCCCTCGTCGGCCACCACGACCGTTCGCGGCGGCGACACTCTGCAGGTGCAGGACGGCCCGTACGCCGACACGAAGGAGCAGCTCGGCGGCACGTTCGTGATCGAGGTCGACGACCTCGACGCCGCGATCGGCTGGGCCGGCAAGGCGCCGTCCGCCAACTGGGGCGCCGTCGAGATCCGCCCCGTCGGCACCCGCTTCGTCGACGGCGCCTGGACGGCGTTCGACTACGCATGACTCCTCCGCGCGATGCCCGCGCCGCCGCCGAAAGCGCGGCGCGGGCGTCGTACGGCCGCCTGCTGGCGGTCGTCGCGTCGGCCACGCGGGACCTCACCCTCGCCGAAGACGCCCTCTCGGACGCCTTCGAGAAGGCCCTTCGCACGTGGCCCGAGGCCGGCATCCCGGACAACCCCGAAGGGTGGCTCGTGACCGTGGCACGCAACCGCCTGCGCGATCTGCTGCGCTCCCCCGCCGTGCGCGACGGCGCCCCGCTGCTGGAGGACGTCCTCGAGGCGGACGGCCGGGATGCCGCCGACATCGTCGCGGCGCGCGAGGAGATCCCCGACACGCGACTGGAACTGCTGTTCGCATGCGCGCACCCGGCGATCGATCCCGGCATCCGCACCCCGCTCATGCTGCAGGTGGTGCTCGGATTCGATGCCACGCAGATTGCGCGCGCCTTCGCGGTCGAACCCGCCGCGATGGCGCAGCGACTCGTGCGGGCGAAGAGGCGCATCCGCGACACCGGCATTCCGTTCGCCGTGCCGACCCGGGCCGACATGCCGGCGCGGCTGGGCGCCGTGCTCGAGGCGATCTACGGCGCGTACGCGATCGACTGGCTCGAGGTGAGGGCGGGTGAGGACGCCGTGCGCGACTCGATCGCCGACGAGGCGCGCTGGCTCGCGCTGCTAATGGCGGCCCTGCTGGAGACCGAGCCCGAGGCCTGGGGGCTGGCGGCGCTGCTCACGTTCGCGCAGTCCCGCGCCCCGGCGCGCGTCTCGTGGCCATGGCCGCCGCTGGACGAGCAGGATCCGGGCGTGTGGGACCGGGAGCTCATCGCCGAGGGGCGGGCCCTGCTGCGCCGGGCGTCGGCGCTCGGCGACCCGCTCGGACGCTTCCAGCTCGAAGCGGCGATCCAGGCGGTGCACTGCGACCGGGCTCGGACGGGGGCACTGGATGCCGAGACCCTCGTGACCCTCTACCGGGGGCTCGTGGCGGTTTCGCCGACCGCCGGTGCGCGTGCGGCGCTCGCGGCGGCCGAAGAGCGGCTGCGCTGATCGCCGGCATCAGCGCGACCGCCCGTGTGAAGAACTCGTAACAGAGCGACTCCGGGCGGCGCCCGGTGGCTGCGGGCGGGTGATGATGGTAGTCAGCGGCTGCGCCGACAGCACGAGCGCGCCGCTTTCCCGACCCCCGGAGGCACCCATGTCGCGTCACTCGTCCCTGCGCACCGCCGTCGCCGGCATCGCGCTCGCCGCCCTGGCCTTGACCGGGTGCGCCTCCGGATCACCGTCGGCCGGCGGATCCGGCGCACCGGAGGATGAGGGCTACATCACACCCGGAAAGCTGACGATCGCCACCGGCGACATCGCGTACGAGCCGTACGTGATCGACGACGACCCCGCGTCGGGCGAGGGCTTCGAGGCGGCGATCGCCTACGCGATCGCCGACCAGCTCGGCTTCGCGGCCGAAGACGTCGAATGGGTCCGCACGAGCTTCGAGGCCGCCATC
>DASVEH010000113.1:0-6252 GCA_036380655.1 Candidatus Limnocylindria bacterium
CTCGTCGCGCTCCCGCGCCGCGCGCCGCGCGACGCCCGCGGCCGCGAGGAGCTGTCGGGCCACCTCGGGCGTCGATCCGGCGGGCATGCCGCTGCGGTCGAGCCAGGCATCCCAGGCCGCGCCGGCCGCATCGAGCGCCGCCCGCGCCGCGGTCGACGCCTCGCCGAGGCGCCGCACGTCCTCGCGTCGGTCCGCCAGGCTGCGCGCCTGGTCGCGCGCCAGCGCGTGACGGGCGCGCATCTCCGCCAGCTCGTCGGCTCGCCGCGCGAGGTCATCGTCCGACGCGCCCGGCGGCAGGCCGGCGCGGTCGAGGAGCTCCGGCTCATCCGCCTCACCGAGGTCACGGGGAGAGAGGACCAGAATGGCGGCCACGGCCAGCGCAGCCAGCAGGCCGATGGCGCCGAGGAGCAGCAACTGGTCGACGGCGAAGCCGATCACCAGCCCCACGAGCACCGGCACGCCGGCCAACGCCGCGACCACCGCCGGCCGCCGTGCTGCGTGCGGCAGCCGGATGGCCGCGGTCCGGGCCGATCGGCGAGCCCGCAGCCGCTCGAGCTGCCGAAGGGCGACCCGAGCGTCGGAGCCGGAATCGGGATCCCCGCCGCGCGGAAGCTCTTCGGCCTCGCGGGCAGCAAGCTCCTCGGCCGCGGAGCGGTGGCTTCGGTCGGCGGCGACGGCGGCATCACGGGCCTGCCCGAGCAGGCGCTCATGCTCACGCGTCGCCTCCACGGACGGAATCGAGTCGTCGAGCGCCACCAGCCGATCCTCGTCCCAGCCACCGGCCCGGCCGAGCTGCTCGCTCACCGTGGCGGCGTGGCGAGCTTCGGCCGCCGACGCGTCCCGCAGGCGGTCCGTGGACGCCGCGTGGGCCGCGCGGTCGGCGTGGAGCGCGCGGATCTCGTCCGCCGCCGCCAGGATCTCCTCGTCGATCCGCAGCCCGGCGGCGCGCGCCGCGATCTCCGCGAGCTGCTCGTCCAATGCCTCGAGGCGCGCTCGCTCCTCCGCCAGCGCGGCGAGGCGGCGATCGAGCACCGCGACCGCGTCGGCGGGCAGCCGATCGAGTGAGGGATCGGTGAGGGCCAGCTCGGCGTCGATCTCGTCGAGCGCGGCGACGATCGGGGCCGCGTCGAGGAGACGCTGGAGGCGCAGGCCACGAGCGCGCTCGACCTGCGCCGACTCGCGATGGGCGGCGGCCGCCGCCTGCGCCTCGCTCCGCTCCCGATGGGCCTGCTCGAACTCCTGCGGCTGGCGCGTGAGCGCCACGATCCGGGCGTGCAGGTCGTCCATCCGGCTGAACAGCTGGTTGATCGGCTGCAGCCGCCCGGTCGGGCGGAACAGGGACTCCTGCTCCTGGCGCAGCCGCCGCTCGAGGTCGATGGCGCTCGTGCCGCCGAGTCCGGCGGCCGCGCCGTAGATTCGCCCGCGCACGCCCTCGCCGCCGAGGCTGTTGAAGTCCTGCAGCTCGCCGAGCCCGAACGCAAAGATGGAGTTGAACAGGTCGCGATCGGCGCCATGGAGCAGACGATCGAGGGTCTCCTGGCCGCCCTGGTTGCCCGTCGGCGCGCGCACCGCCAGCGATCCGGCGCCGCCCTTCTGTCCGTAGCGCTCGACCGTCCATCGCTCGCCGGCGGCGGTGAGCAGCACCATGCGTCCGCCGCGCCGCCCACCGGCGAGGGCCGGGTACCACGCGCGGCCGTCCCGCGACGACTCGAAACCGAAGAGGATGGCGCGCAGAGCATTGAGCAGCGTCGTCTTGCCGGCCTCGTTCTCCCCGAGCATGACGGTCAGCCCCGGTTCCATCTCCCAGCCGACGTCGGCGAACCGTCCGAAGCCGCCGATCTCGAGGCGCTCGACCCGCATCAGCGGTCGTCCTCCGCGCCGACCAGGAGGTCGAGCCCAAGCGTCTCGGCCTCGTCGAGGAGCGGGCCGACCAGCGCATCTGCGTCGGGGGCGGCTTCGCGGAGATACCGGCGACCACGCGGGGCGCCCTCGAAGAGGGCATGGACCGACTCGCGCAGGATTGCCTGCCAGCGCTCGAACTCCTCGGGATCCGTGGTTCTCCCGGAACGCCGCGCCGCGGCCACCGTGCGCAGGAAGTCGCCGACGAAATCGGGGGCGTCGCGGCGGGCCTCGACGTCGATTTCCGCTCGCGTCGCATCGCGAATCGACTCGATCCATGCCAGCGGCGGCACGAGGTCGTGCTCCTCGTTCAGCAGCTGTCGCAGGTCGGCCAGGTAGCCGGTCCTGACGAGGCTGGCGTGAAGCGGGCCGCGTCCGACGAGCCTGATGCGGACGACGAGCGAGCGACCGTCGGCCTCGGCCATGGCCAGCTCGACGGCGGCGCGGCAGGCCTCGCGCAACGCTTCGTCGCCGACGAGGCCGTCGATGGAGATCTCGAGCGGGTGCCAGCGCACGACGTCGCAGGCGAGGAAGGTGGGCGTCACGCTCCCCGCGGCGTCGACCTCGACCAGGTAGCAGCCACGCGCCCCGAGCTCGCCGGGGTCGCGGCCCTGCGGGATCCCGCTGTAGTAGGCGGGCGGATCGTCGAGCACCCGGCCGGGCTGGTGGATGTGGCCGAGCGCCCAATAGTGCATGCCGGAGGCGCGTAGGTCCTCCACCGCGCATGGCGCGTAGTTGTGATGGCCGGGGCGGTCACCGACGTTGGTGTGCAGGAGCCCGATCGAGAAGGGTGATCCCGGGAGCGCTCGCATCGCGCCCGCGTAGTTGTCGGTGACGGCCGCGCGGGGATACGAGCGACCGTGGACGCGGGCGATCTCGCGCCCGTCGCGCAGGACAGGCACGGACTCGCCGGGCTCGGTGCCGAAGCGGTGGACGGCGGAGGGGAACGCGAGCGATGGTGCCCAGCTGCGCCCATCGAGCGGATCGTGGTTGCCGTGCACGACGAAGCTTCCGATGCCCGCATCAGCCAGGCGGGCAAGGCCATCGCGAAACCGCGTCTGGCCCAGCAAGGTCGGGCTGGCCACCTCGAACACGTCGCCGGCGATCACCACGAAGTCCACGCGGTGACCGATCGCGGCATCCACCACGTTGCGCCACGCATCGGTCGTGGCGCCGCGGAGGATGGCAAGGATCTCTGGCGGTGCCTCGGCGCTCAGGCCCTCGACGGGGCTGTCGAGATGGAGGTCACCGGCGTGAAGGAATCGAAAGGGCTCCAGGGACGACACGGCCCGCCAAGCGTAGCCGATGGGCCTGACAGCTCATCGGTCGCGAGGCGGGCGCGTCGCGGGTCCGCCGGCGCCGGCCGCTCCCCCCGATCGAGCCGGGTGGTTCGCGTCGGCCGGCGCAGCGGGGCGTCGTCGTCAGACGGAGCGGCGTCCGCTCAGCAGCTGGAACAGCAGCACGATCGCCGCGATGACGAGCAGCAGATAGATCAGGTTGCCGCCAATGCCGCCGATCAGGCCGAGCAGCCAGAGGACCAGCAGGATGACGATGATCGTCCAGAGCATCGAGTTCTCCTCACTCCTGTTGTCGGTTTCCTCCGCAATATCGCCTCTCGGCGACCTGCTACCCACATCGCAAGGAGCGTGCCAGTGCTCACTCGCCGCGCGGGCGACGCTCCTCGATCACCTGGTAGACGAGCAGGACCGCTGCGGCGAGCAGGAAGAGGTTCACCCACTGACCGAGGCGCAGGATGACTCCGGCCAGCCAGAGCACCAGGGCGACCGCCGTCGCGATCCAGATCATGGGATCGGGTCCACCAGGACGGCGAGGGCCAGGACGCCGAGAACGACGAGGAGCAGGATCGAGGCGACGACCGCGCTGGCGGCCCAGGTCGATCCCTCGTCCTTCACGCGGCGCGCGCCTCGAGCGCCTCGAGCAGCTGGCCGACGTGCGCGTCCGGCTTGACCTGCGGGAGCACGGTCTCGATGCGCCCATCCGGACCGACGATGAAGGTCGTCCGCTCGTTGCCGAAGTACGTCCGGCCCGCGAAGGTCTTCTCGATCCAGACGCCGAAGGCCTCGGCGACGCGGTGGCCCTCGTCCGACAGCAGCCGGTAGGGCAGCGCGTACTTCTCGCGGAAGTTGACGTGGCGCCTGACGCTGTCGGGCGACACGCCGAACACCTCCACGCCCGCGGCCGCCACGGCGCCCCAGCTGTCGCGGAGGCCGCATGCCTGCTTCGTGCACCCGGGCGTGTCGTCCTTGGGGTAGAAGTACAGGACGTGGCGAGATCCGGCGAGGGACTCGTTCGACACGACGCTTCCGTCGTCGGCGGTCATCTGAAAGGCCGGGACCGGGTCCCCGGCTGCGAGTCGAGTCATGGCCAGAGTCTACCGGGTGATCAGCCCATCTCCTCGATGGCGACCAGCACCGGCGGCAGCTCGCGCGGCTCGATCCTCTCCGCCAGCAGCGAGGCGAGATCGGTGATGGCGGTGTCCTCGACCTCGGCCAGGTCATGCCCGGCGCCATCGAACACGTGGCGGAGCGGGTCGTTGCCGCCATCGGCGAGGACGCGCGCCAGGATCGCCGACTCCTCCGCGGCCGCCCATGGGTCCGCCGACCCGTGGGCCAGCACCACGTTGCGGTGGAGCATGGTCGCCAGCGCCAGCGGCGGGGTGTGGAACGACTGCTCCCAGCCCGCCAGGCTCAGGTCGACGGTCGCGCCGCCCACGTCCACCGCGATCGTCGCCTCCCGGCGGTCGGCCCGCTCGATGAGCTCCTCCGCCGCCAGGTCGAGCGCGGCGACGATGGGGTGGTGACGATCGCGCCCGATGCGCGCGCGCTCGGCGACTCCGCGCCGCAGCACGTCGCGGTAGCTTCGAGCGGATGCGCCGATGAGGCCGACCGCGCCGACGGCCGGATCCCCGATCGCGACGCTGAGGGCGACGGCCGCCCCCTCGCCGTGGCCGACGATGGCGGTGCGACGCAGGTCGAGCTCGCGCCGTGACCGCATCGCGCCGATCGCGTCACGCGCATCGTCGATGCGGCTGAACAGGTCGCTCCGTTCCCAGCTGCCGTCGGACTCGCCGCAGCCACGAGGGTCGTAGCGCAGGCTCGCGACGCCGAGTCGGGCAAGCGCATCGGTGAGGCGAGCGAAGATGCCGTCGCCTCCGCCGGCCGGCTTCGGCGCGAACCAGCCGGGATGACCGATGCGGTCCCAGTCCCCGTCCCGGGAGCGGGGAAGCCAGCTCGGCACGAAGAGCACCCACGGCAGCCGGCCATCGCCCTCCGGCAGGGTGAGGGTCGCGGCCAGCGAGAGGTCGCCGGCCCGGAAGCGGAGCTCGTCGATGCGCGGCATGCCTCGATGGTACGCTCGGACGCGCCTCATGACGTCCGCCGAGCTCGTCTTCAGCCCGACCCCCGAGCCGGTCGCCTTCGTACCCGATCCGCGCGCCGAGCTGCCCCGCTCGGCCGAGGTGATCGTCGTCGGCGGCGGGATGCTCGGGGCGTCGGCCGCGTATCACCTGGCGCGCGCCGGGATGCGGCCGCTCGTGGTCGAGGCGAACGCTCCGGCCAGCGGCGCCTCCGGCCGCAACGCCGGGATGGCGCTGGCTGGGCTGGGGGGGCACTTCCCGCGCGTCACGCGAATCGTCCAGGAAGCCGGCGGTCGCTCGATCCTCGACTACACGACACGCTCGCTCGACCTGATCGAATCCTGGGATGCCGAGCTGCCGGGCGGGCTGGAGTGGGATCGCTTCGGATCGCTCGACCTCGCGCTCGACGAGGCCGAGGAGGCGCACATTCGCCACATGGCGCGGATCCAGGCCGCCGAGGGCCTCGAGGTGCGCGTCGTGGATGATCCGGGCCAGCTGCGGGAGCTCGCCTCCGGCCTGGCGACCGAAGAGGTGCGCGCGGCGAAGTGGACGCCCCGCGACGCCAAGCTGAACCCGTTCCGGCTCTGCTACGCGCTGCTCGAGGCGGCGCGGGAGCTCGGCGGTGCCGTGGTGACCGGCGTTCGCGTCGAGCGGCTGCTCAGTGCCGGCGGGCGCACCGCCGGCGTCGCGACCTCGCACGGGGAGGTGGCGGCGGGCGCCGTCCTGCTGGCGACGAACGCCTGGACGCCGTCGCTGGCACCGCACCTTGCCGCAAACCTCACCCCGATTCGCGAGACCGTCTGCGTGACCGAGCTGCTGAGCACCAGCATCGGCGGGCCGGGCTTCGAGACGAACCAGTGCAACGAGTACTGGCGCCAGATGCGGACCGGCGAGGTCGTCATCGGCGGCTACGCCGTCGCCGACGAGGGCATGGGCATCGGGTCCTATTCGACCCGCGTCCGGCCGCAGATAGCCCC
>DASVEH010000114.1:0-3613 GCA_036380655.1 Candidatus Limnocylindria bacterium
CGGGTCGCACGGCAGCGCGGATTCGCGTCCGGGCTGTCCGACGTCGACGCCGAGAACGCGCCGATGATCGCCGCCATGGCGCGGGCTGGCCATCGCTCGGACCTACGCCCTTGGCACGTGTGGCACTACCGCCGAGAGGTCAAGCGGTGAGCCTCGAGGCAATCCCATGCGGGGAACGCATGTCGCCTGCGTCCGAGCTCTTAGTCGCCGCTGGCCGCCAGCGTGAACCGGATGATTCGAGTCGAAGCACTGTGTCTGTCAATTGCCCGTCAGGGAGCTCCTCCATGCCGGCGACGAGCAGCGTCCGGATCCGCGGTGCCCGATAGTCATCGCCGTAGTTGTTTTCGCGCGTCACGGCGATGAGAGGTAGGCCTGCATGTCGAAGATGGCCTGACGCTGGCCGCGTTGACGTACAGCAATGTCGGCGAAGGGTTATGACCTTCGCCGACACCGGAGGCTTGCGAACGAGTGGGGCGTCACTCGCCGCCGAAGGGGCTCTGCTGCTTACGCTGCCTCTCCCACTCCTGCTCGGCCTCGATCTGCGGGGCGGAATACCCACCCTGCTGTTCCCGCTGTCGCTGCCACTCGCGCTCGGCCTCGACCAGGGCCGGGTTGACCTGGCCGTACGTCTCCTGGTCCTGCCCGCTCGGCAGGAAGGCGCGTCCCGGGAGCAGCATTCCGAAGATGATCGTGCCGACGATCACGATTGCCGCGGCCATGGCCACGATGTATGGCGCCGCCACGAATGCTCGGCCGGGCGCCTGTGCCTGGGTCATCACTGACCTCCGTTCTACCGTTCGGTTCGGCATGAGCCCGCTTGCTCGGAGGGCCGACCGTCTTGGTTGAACCGTAGGTCCGGAACGACGCTCGCACATCGGAGCCTGCATGGAGATCGGAATCAGGGCTAGCCCTGATTCCGGCGGTGTGATTGGATGTGACCATCGTGCGGTGAACCCGACCGTTCTGATCGTCGACGACCATTCCGGGTTCAGGTCATGGACGCGGTCACTGCTCGAGACGGAGGGGTTTCCTGTGATCGGCGAGGCCGCCGACGGGAATTCGGCATTGGCGACCGCGCGGGCACTCCGTCCGGAGCTCGTCCTGCTCGACGTGATGCTGAGTGACACGACAGGCTTTGTCGTGGCCCAAGAGCTGGCCCGGCTGCCGAGGCCGCCGGCCGTGATTCTGGTCTCGAGCCGCGAGGCAACCGACTTCGGTGACGCCATCGACCGCAGCCCGGCTCTCGGATTCATCTCCAAGCTGGAGCTGTCGGGATCGCGGCTCAGGGCGCTGCTGGGGGCATCGTCATGAGCGTGGTCATGCTGATCCTCCTGCTCATCCTGACCTGGCTGAGCACCGTGGTTGCCAGCCTCGGATTCCCGCCGCTCGAGCTGGCGCGCGAGGTAGCCCCGGCCTGGGCCTTCCTCCTGGCCGGCTTCGTTGCCTGGCACCGCCGTCACCATAACCGGATCGGTCTGCTCATGGCCATCATCGGCGTGTCGCTGCTGCTCTTCGCGCTGCGCTCACTGCCGAGCCCTCCGCTCGTGTCACTCGGGCTGTGGATGAGCCTCGGGCCCGCCGCGTCGGGCTTCCTGCTCGGGATGCTGGTCCTGGCCTACCCAAGTGGACGCATCGACTCCCGGCTGGATCGTGCCTGGGTGGCGATCGGCCTCGTGTGGCTGCTGATCGTGCAGCTCGCGGTCGCCCTCGCGACCCCGGTCGGGTTCTGGGGCTGCGAATCGTGCATCCCGCTCATCGTCGTCTGGTATGACGAAGGAGTCCGCCTGGGCCTCCAGAACCTGAGCATCGTCATCTTCAGCGTCCTCGCCGCGGTGCTCATCCTTCTCCTGGTGCGACGGTGGATGAAGGCAAGCCAACCCGCTCGCCGGGCGCTGGCTCCTGTGTGGCTTGCCGGGGCGACCGTGCCGGCGGTGGCGCTGACCCGGGCGATCGTTGATTCGACCACCGAGCAGATTGTGTCCGTCAGAGAAGGAGTCCCATTCATCGGCGCATTCCTTCGTGGTCGTGTGCCGCTGGTCGTGTGGGACGCCCTGCCCTGGGTCGTCGCGGCGTCCCTGCTGCTCGTCCCCCTCGCGTTGCTCTGGGGACTGCTCCGCGCGCACCTCGGCCAGGCTGCCGTCAGCGCTCTCGCCATCGAGCTGCGCCAGGCGCAGCCGCGGCGGCCGGTGGTCGAGAGCCTGCGTCGCGCGCTCGGCGACAGGTCCCTGGACCTCCTCCTGTGGTCGCGCCCGGCTGGCGGCTTCGTGACGCCGGACGGCTTGGCGGCCCAGCTGCCCGTGCAGGACTCCACCCGGGCGATAACCCGGCTGGACGGGGAGGACGGGCCGTTGGCCGCGCTCGTCCACGACCCGTTCCTTTCCGAACAGCGGTCGCTCGTGGACGGGGTCGCCGCCGTCGCGCAGCTGGCGCTGGAAAACGAGCGGCTTCAGGCCGAGGTCAAGGCCCAGCTCGAGGAGGTGCGCGCTTCCCGGGAACGGATCGTTCAGGCCGCGGACGGCGAACGGCGACGCGTGGAACGCGACATTCACGACGGCGCGCAACAACGGTTGGTCAGCCTGTCACTGGCCTTGAGCCTCGCGCGTGCCAAGGCCGCCGAGGTCTCGCCAGAGACCGTCAAGACCATCGCCGCGGCCGAGAGCGAGCTGAAGGAGGCCATCGGCGAGCTCCGGGAGCTGGCGCGCGGCATCCATCCGGCGATCCTCACTGAGGCAGGCCTGGGAGCGGCACTCGAGAGCCTGGCCGACCGCTGCCCGGTTCCCGTCACCATGGAAGTCGCCCTCAGTGGTCGGCTGCCACCTCACGTCGAGACCACCGCGTACTTCGTCGTCGCCGAGGCGCTCACGAACGTGGCCAAGCATGCCAGTGCCTCGGCGGTGCACTTGACGGCCACCGTTGCCGATGGCTGGCTCCTGCTCTGCGTCGCGGACAACGGCAGCGGTGGCGCGGACCCCGCACGAGGTAGCGGGCTCCGCGGGTTGTTCGACCGAGTCGCGGCGCTCGGCGGGCGCCTCTCGATCGAGGCCGATGACAGCGGCGGCACCCGGATGACGGCAGAGCTCCCATGCGCATAGGCATCGTCGACGACGGAGTTCTGTTCCGGGAGGGCCTTGCGCGCCTCATCGTCGAGGCCGGATTCCATGTGGCCTTCCAGGTGGGGACGGTGGAGGAGCTGCTCCCCGCCATAGCAGCTGAGGCGCCGGATGCCGTCATCGTGGACATCCGGCTGCCGCCGTCATTCACGAACGAGGGGATCCTTGCCGCCCAACGGGTCAGATCGGAGCATCCACGCGTGGCTGTGCTGGTGCTGTCCCAGTACGTCGAAGGCAGCCAGGCGGCTCGCCTGCTGGCCGATGGCGGCCGAGGCGTCGGCTACCTGCTCAAGGATCGGGTGGCGGATCTGGCGTCCCTGACGGATGCCCTCCGAAGGGTGGCGAACGGCGGCACCGTCATCGACCCAGAGGTCGTATCCCGTCTGCTGGCGCGCCGCCGGGATCACGAGGTGCTCGACGACCTCACGCTACGGGAGCGCGAGGTCCTGCGTCTCATGGCGGAGGGCCACTCGAACGGCGCAATTGGCGAGCTGCTGCATATC
>DASVEH010000115.1:0-4105 GCA_036380655.1 Candidatus Limnocylindria bacterium
GGCGTATCGCGCTCCACACGCTGCTCGGCCAGCCACTCGAGGATGCGCTCCAGGCTGCGGATGCGCTTCGACCGCTCGCCGGCTCGTACGGCAAGGCAGGCGGTTGCCGTCACGGCCTTCACCAGGTCCGGCGCGGCACCAAGCAGGCGGCGGTCGACGATGGCGGCCCCCGACGGCAGCGCATCCAGGACCCCGATGCCCATCACGATTCGCGCCGATGACGGCCCGATGGAATGGTGTCGGGCCACCTCGGCATCGAAGAGCCGCCGGCCGGTCCGCGGCTCGAGGCCTGCGATGAGCCGCTCGGCGGTCGCCCCCGGCGAACCGACGCCCTCGAGCCGAACGTCGGCGGCCCGGTACATCGGCGCGCGCTCGGCCAGCACCGCCGCCAGGCGCTCCGGCCCGTACGGTTCGAGCGTCGGACGTGCCACGTCATCGGCGCGCAGACGCTCCAGCAGCATGTCAGCCGGAGGGTCGAGCCAGGCGACCGTCCCGTGGTGCCACAGCTCCCATCGGTTCAGGGGCTCCAGCACCGCGCCGCCGCCCGTGGCGATCACCGCACCGCGAACGGCGCACGCCTCGCGCACCGCCTCGGCCTCGACCGCTCGGAACCCGGCCTCGCCGTTTCGCTCGATGTATGCGGCCACTGGCATCCCGATCCGCCGCCCGGCGAGCTCATCGGTGTCGATGAAGCGGCGGCCCAGGCGGTCGGCAACGAGCCGCCCGACGGTCGACTTGCCGCTGGTCGGCATCCCGACCAGGACGACGCCGTCAGGCATGGGTGGCGCCGGCGAGCTCGCGGTCGAGGGCCTGGCGCATGACCTCGATGGGCGCGTCGCGACCGGTCCACATCGTGAAGCTGGCAGCCGCCTGGCGAAGGAGCATCCCGGCGCCGCCACGGGCCGAGGCGCCGATGCTGCGCGCATCGCGGACCAGCCGGCTGACGCTCGGCCGGTACACGAGGTCGAGCACCCGCAGCCGGGGATGGAGGAGGCCGATCGGGACCGGCGTCTCGTCCGTCCCCGTGCCGATCGGCGTGGCGTTGACGAGGAGGTCGGCCGTCGCCAGCGCCCCGGGCAGGTTTGCCCAGCGTGCACGGTCGATGACGAGGATCTGCTCGCAGCCGGTGTCCCGCAACGCGGCGACCGCCGCGCGTGAGGCTCCGCCGGCGCCGAGCACCACCGCACGGTGCGACCGCGGCGGCAGCTCGGCGGCCAGGGCGGCCAGGTCGGTGTTGCGCGCGATGAGCCGATCGCCGTAGCGGACGATCGTGTTGGCGGCGCCGAGGCGGCGCACCTCGGGGCCCAGCTCGTCCACGAGCTCGCACACGGCGATCTTGTGCGGCCTGGTCACGTTCGCCCCGAGGCGTCCGTCGTCCAGCAGCGCGGCCACCTCGTCGGCCAGCGACAGGGAGTCGACGTCACGCAGCTCATACCGCGCGTTCAGCTCCAGCGCCGCGAACGCCGCGTTGTGCATGGCCGGGGACGCGGAATAGCCGATCCCATGGCCGAGCAGCACGGCGACGGCGGTCATCCCTTGGGCCGCCCCGTCCGTCGCCGCCGGCGCGCGACCGCCGCCCGCAGGTCGCCGATCGTGTCACCACCGAAGGAGTGCAGGAGCTCGTCGGCCAGGACGAGCGCCACCATCGCCTCGCCGACGATCGCCGCGCGCGGGAGGACGGTGACGTCGGAGCGCTCGATGTGCGCGCGGCCCGGCTCGCCGGTGCCCATGTCGAGGCTCGGGAGTGGCGTGCGCAGCGTGGAAACGGGCTTCTGCGCGGCGCGGACGATGATCGGCTCGCCGTTGCTGATCCCGCCCTCGATCCCGCCGGCGCGGTTCGTGTGCCGCTCCCACCCTGCCGCGTCGGTGTTCACCACATCGTGCACGCCACTGCCGCGGCGCTCGACGGTTCCGAAGCCGAGGCCGATCTCGACGCCCTTGACGCCCGGGATGGCCATCGTCGCCCCTGCCAGGAGGCCATCCAGCCGCGTGTCCCACTCCGATGAGGAGCCCAGGCCGATCGGCGTACCCTCGACCACCACCACGAAGGAGCCGCCGATCGAATCGCCCGCCTCCTTCGTCGCGTCAACCTCGGCGAGCATGGCGCGCTCGGCCTCGGGGTCCGGGCAGCGCAGCGGCGACGGCTCGGCGAGATCCCGCTCCCGCCACCCGGCTGGGATGGCGGCCAGGGGGTCCTCGGAATCGGGGAAGGCTCGGATCGGTCCGAGCTGGTCGACGAAGCTCCAGATGCGCACGCCGCAGGTGGCAAGCAACTGGCGAGCCAGCGATCCCGCAACGACGCGCGGAGTCGTCGATCGCGCCGATGCGCGCTCCAGGACATCACGCACGTCATCGGTGTCGTACTTGAGGGCTCCGGCCAGGTCGATGTGCCCGGGTCGGGCACGCGTGATCGGCTTCGGTCGACGGTCGGCCGGGATCGGCTCGATCGACATTCGGTCGGTCCAGTTCCGCCAATCTCGGTTGTCGACGGCGAAGCCCACCGGCGAGCCGAGGGTCCGGCCGTAGCGGATGCCGGCCGTCCAGCGCACGCGATCGCGCTCGATCTGCATCCGGCGGCCGCTGCCGTATCCGTGCTGCCGTCGCCGGAGGTCGCGGTCGACCAGGCGGGTACTGACCCGCATCCCGGCCGGCAGGCCCTCCAGGACGCCGGACAGCCCAGGCCCGTGCGACTCGCCGGAGGTGAGCAGCCTTAGGCGCCTCACGCGCTCACGGCCTCGAGGTCGTCCCAGAACGTCGGGTACGAGACCGATGCGCACTCCGGATCGTCCAGCTCCACGGCCGCTGCGACGCCGCTGAGGGCCGCGATCGCGAAGGCGATGGCGATCCGATGGTCGCCGTGGGTCGTGATGCGCGCCTCGCGTGGCGTCCCGCGGCTGACGCGCCAGCCATCCTCGAGCTCCTCCACCTCGGCGCCGATGGACCGCAGCCCGGCGACCGTGGCGGCGATGCGGTCCGTCTCCTTCACGCGCAGCTCCCCGGCATCGCGCACCTCGGACGGCTCATCGACCGACGCCATGGCCACCGCGATGAGCGGGAGCTCGTCGATGAGCTCGGCCACCTCGCCGCCGCCGACGCTCACGGCGTGCAGACCGCTCCCGCCGCGGACGCCGATCTCGCCGACCGGTTCGGGGCCGCCGACGTCGGTGACCCGCGTCTCGATGGCCACGCCCATGCGCTGGAGCAGCCCGACCAGCGCCAGGCGGGTCGGGTTGAGCCCGACATCCACCATCGTCAGCTCGGCGTCGGGATGCAGAGCGGCGGCCACCAGCCAGGCCGATGCCGCCGAGGGGTCGCCCGGGACCACCATTTCGAAGGGCCGCGGGCGAGCCGGCCCGGTCACCGTGGTTCGCTGGCCGTCACGGTGGATCGGGACGCCGAACGAAGCGAGCATGCGCTCGGTGTGGTCGCGCGTCGGGCCGGGCGTCTCGATGGTCGTCTCGCCCTTCGCGCGCATGCCGGCGATGGCGGCCGCGCCGAGGAGCTGCGCGCTGGCGACCGGCAGGTTGTGGGTCGCGGTGCCGAGCGTGGCGCGGCCGGTGACCGTCATCGGCGCGTGGCCGTCGGTGGTCGTGACGTCCGCGCCGGCGGCACGCAGGAGCGCCGCGACCCGCTCCATGGGGCGAGCGCGCAACGAAGCGTCACCGTCAAGCGTCGCCGTCACCGGCAGGCCAGCCACGACGCCGGCGAGCAGCCGCATCGTGGTCCCCGAGTTGCCGCAATCGAGCTCCGCATTACGTGTCGGCGAGCCGGTTACCAGGTAGCGCTCGCCGGTCTGCTCGATCGACACGCCGAGCGCGCGCAGGCAGTGGATGGTGCTCAGCACGTCGCGCCCGGGGGAGCGCAGGCCGACGGTCGACGGCCCGCCGGACAGCGCGGCGAAGATGAGCGCCCGATGGGCAATCGACTTGTCGGCCGGCAGGGTCAGCCTGCCCCGCAGGCGTGCGGCCGGGCGGATCGTCCCCGACGTCGAGGCGGGCGTCACCTGCCTGATCCGGCCGCGGCGGCCTCCGATGCGGCCACGGACTGGGCGTGGCGCCGCTGGACCGAGCGCGAGGCGCGCAAGAGCGCGTCGAACACCATCGTC
>DASVEH010000116.1:0-7051 GCA_036380655.1 Candidatus Limnocylindria bacterium
CCGAGGCGTCCGAGTTCGAGCGGGTCCGCGCGCAGACTCGCCACGCGCGCGAGCGCCGCACCGACGGCGCCCGGCTGGCCCACGGGATCGGCCTGGCCCTCGCGTGGCACGGCGCCGGCTTCACCGGCTCGGGCGAGGTGCGGCTCGCATCGGTCGCCAGCTTGGAGCTGACCGACGACGGCCGCATCCGGATCCTGACCGCATCGACCGAGATGGGCCAGGGCACGAAGACGATCTTTCCGCAGATCGTCGCCGATGCGCTGGGCGTCGAATACGGCGAAGTCGAGATCGCGCCGCAGGACACGTCGATCGTCCCCGACTCGGGGCCGACGGTCGCGTCACGCACCGCGATGGTGGTCGGGGGCCTGCTCATCAAGGCCGCCGAGAAGCTCCGGGCACGCGTGGAGAAAGAGACCGGCCGCTCCTTCGCGTCCTCCTACCGCGAGGCGGGCCCGATGCGCGTCGACGAGCAGTTCGCCCCGTACCCCGGCGAGCCGTTCGACGACGAGCGCTACACCGGCGACGCGTACCCCGCCTTCGGTTGGGCAGCGGCGGTGGCAAAGGTGGAGGTCGACCTCGACACGGGCGAGGTCGCCGTCCGCGACTGCGTCAGCGCCGACGACATCGGTCGGGTCATCCACCCCGTCCTTGCCGAGGGCCAGGTGGAGGGTGGCACGCTTCAGGCGATCGGCTACGCCACCATCGAGGAGATGAAGCTGCGCGATGGCCGCTACCTCAACGACCGGCTGGCCACCTACCTGATCCCGACCTCCCTCGACGCGCCGCGCATCCGGTCGATCCTGGTGGAGAAACCCTTCTCCGGGGTGCCGCACGGGGCGAAGGGGATCGGCGAGCTCCCGATGGACGTGGGTGCGCCCGCGGTCGTGGCCGCCATCCACGACGCCACGGGGGTCTGGATCCACGACCTGCCGGCCACGCCGGAGCGCATCCTCGCCGCCCTCACCGGCGGCGTTGCGCCCGCGGCTCCCGGCGTTTCGCTCGAGGAGCCCAGGCCGAAGACGCCACCCATCGAGGATCTGCCGCGCGGCGGCGACAAGATGCCATTCCGGGCGCCACGCGAACCCGGCGAGCCACGATGAGCTTCGCGCGCGTTTGCCCGCCCGGGCAATCAACGGACATCGGCGGCGCCATTTGCGCCAGTTCCTGTCCCGGATTTGCCCGCGGCGGCAACAGGACGCCAGCGAGACCGTCCCCGTTCGGCGTTGGTTGCCGGCAACGGCAAACCGCCGCGAGGGTGTCTTGGCGATGACGTTCACCTTCACCGTGAACGGTGCGCCGGTCGAGGTCGAGGCCACGGGCACGCGCCGCCTCCTCGACGTCCTCCGCGAAGATTTGGCCCTGACCGGCACCAAGGAGGGGTGCGGTGAGGGCGAGTGCGGAGCCTGCTCCGTCCTGGTCGACGAGATGGTCGTCGATGCCTGCCTCGTCCCGGTGAGCCAGGCACAGGGCACATCGGTCCGGACGGTCGAGGGGCTCGCCGACGGCGGACGCCTCGACACCCTCCAGCAGGCCTTCCTCGAGACGGGCGGCGCGCAATGCGGCATCTGCACCCCCGGCATGCTCATGGCCGGGGTCGCCTTCCTCGCGTCGGGCACGCCGCCGACGGAGGACAACATCCGCGAGGCAATCGCAGGCAACCTGTGCCGCTGCACCGGCTACACCAAGATCATCGACGCCATCGCCCTGGCGGCCGAGCGAGGGAGCTGAACGGGCCCGATGCCGAACGCCGTCGAGCCGCCTTCGGAGTCGCCGACCAGCCTGGAGGCCGCCTACGCACTCCTCGCCGATGAGGCTGCCGCGCCCTGGCGGCCGCTCGCCGGAGGCACCGACCTCATGGTGCTGATGACCGGCGAGATCGGCGAGCCTCCCGCGCGGGTGCTCGACATCTGGGCCCTCGATGAGCTGCGCGGCATCACCGTCGAGCCGGATGCCCTCGTCATCGGGGCCCTGACCACCTACACCGAGCTTCGCGGATCCCCGGTGGTCGCCGAGTTCCTCCCGGCGCTGACCGAGGCTGCCGCCACCATCGGAGCCGCCCAGATCCAGAACCGCGGCACGATCGGCGGCAACGTGGTCAACGCCTCCCCCGCCGGGGACACGCTCCCGGTGCTGCTGGCCGTTGGGGCCGAGATGGTCCTCGGCTCGGCGAAGGGCCAGCGCACGGTTGCGAGCGACGACTTCTGGACGGGCTATCGCACCACGGCCCGGAGGCCGGACGAGCTCCTGCTCCGCATCAGGATCCCGCTCGCCGCCGACCGTCAGCTCCGCTTCCGAAAGATCGGGACACGACGGGCGCAGGCCATCAGCAAGGTCGTGATGGCACTCGCCTGGACCGCACCGGCGGAGGGAGAGGCCTGGACCGACGTGCGGTTGGCCCTCGGGTCGGTGGCCGCGACCACCATCCGCGCCTCCGCGACGGAATCGGTCCTGGAGGGCGCACCGCCGAGCCGCGAAGCCGCCGATGCGGCCGTCGCCGCCCTCGAGCGCGAGCTGCAGCCGATCGACGACGTGCGCTCGACCGCCGACTATCGGCGCCTGGTGGCGGGGCGCGTGCTGCATCGGCTCCTGCGCGACGCAGGAGGATGGTGATGGCGGCGGAGGGAGCACCGAGCGGAACCGTCAGCCTCGTCTTCACCGATATCGACGGATCGACGCGTCTGCTCGAGCAGCTCGGCGACGACTACGCGGTCCTGCTGGCCGACCACCACCGCATCATGGACGAGGCGATGGCCGCACACGGGGGCGTCCGCGTGGACGCCGCCGGTGACGGGCTGTTCGCATCGTTCCCCACCGCACGGGCTGCATTGCTCTCCTGCATCGACGCGCAGCGGGCGCTGGCGGCGCACGCATGGCCGCGCGGCGCCGAGGTCAAGGTTCGAATGGGCCTCCATACCGGGGAGCCGCTGAGCGCCGGAGGCGGGTACGTCGGGATCGACGTGCATCGTGCCGCTCGCATCTGCGCTGCCGGGCATGGCGGACAGATCTTGGTCTCGGATGCTGCCCACGCGCTGATCGGCACGTCCGTCCCCGAGGGCGTGAGCTTCCGCGACCTCGGCGAGCATCGCCTCAAGGACCTCGCGGCCTCGATCAGGCTCTACCAGGTGCTCGCGCCGGGGCTGGCGACCGACTTCCCGGCCGTCAGGACGCTCGAGACCCTGCCGAACAATCTGCCTCGCCAGCTGTCGAGCTTCGTCGGCCGCGGCCAGGAGATCAGCGACGCACGCGAACGCCTCTCCCCCACCTCGCTGCTCACGCTCACCGGACCGGGCGGCGTCGGCAAGACCCGTCTGGCCCTCGAGGTCGGCGCGCACGTCGTGGACGAGTATCCCGGTGGAGTGTGGTTCGTCGAGCTCGCGGCACTCGACGATGCCTCTCTGGTGGCAGACACGATCGCCTCGACGTTGCATCTGAAGCAGCATGCCGAGGGGCCGCTCCAGGCACTTTCGGCGGCACTCGAGGGCCAGCGTGCGCTCCTGATCCTGGACAACTGCGAGCACGTCCTGGACGCCGTCGTGCCCCTGGCCGATGGACTGCTGCGGCGCTGTCCCGATGTTCGCATCCTCGCGACCAGCCGCGAGGCGCTGGGCATGAGCGGCGAGAGCCTGATGCCCGTCCCATCCATGTCGCTCCCGAAGCCGACGAGCTCAGGCGCCGCTGACGAGCTTGAGCAGCTGACGGCCTGCGATGCGGTCCGGCTCTTCCTGGACCGGGGTCGAGCGGTCGACCCTGCCTTCACCCTCACGAAGGAAAACGCCGAGGCCGTCGCCCAGATCTGCCGCCGCCTCGATGGTATTCCCCTGGCTGTCGAGCTGGCGGCCGCGAGGCTTCGCTCCCTGCCACCCTCTCAGATCGCGGCGCGGCTCGACCAGCGCTTCCGCCTCCTCACCGGCGGCAGCCGAACGGCCCTTCCCCGCCATCGGACGCTGCGGGCCGCGATGGACTGGAGCTTCGATCTCCTGCCCGAGGCGGAGCGGACCCTGATGACGCGGCTCTCGGTGTTCGCCGGCTCGTTCGCCATCGACGCCGCCGAGTTCGTCGCGGCGGGCGACAGCGTCGAGGCGGACGAGATGATCGATCTGCTGGCCCACCTGATCGACAAGTCACTGCTGGCGCCCGAGCCGACGACGACGGAGGCTCGTTACCGGATGCTCGAGACGATTCGCGACTACGCCCAGGAGCGCCTCGCGGAGACGCCGGAGGCGACCGCGCGCTACGAGCGTCACCGCGACTGGTTCGTCGGCCTCGTCGAGCGTGCGCGCCCGGGATTCTTCGCCGGCGCGGAACAGGAAGCCTGGTTGATCCGGCTGTCGGATGACCTCGACAACCTCAGGGCCGCCCTGCATTGGTCACACGAGGATCCGGACGGAGCCAATGCGGAGCTGAGCCTGGCGTCGGGCCTGTGGCGCTTCTGGGAGATCCGGGGCCACCTGGCCGAAGGCAGCATGTGGCTGGAGCGCGCGCTTGCCCGCAGCGGCGGCGAAGTCTCGGCAGCTCGTGCCAATGCGCTGACCGGTGCGGGCATGCTCGCCGCGCATCGCGGAGACCATGCGGCGGCGGCATCCTTCCACGAGGCGAGCCTGCTCGTCCACCGCGAGCTCGGGGACCCGCGCGGAATCGCAGCGGCGTGCAGCAATGCGGCGAACATCGCGGTCGAGATGGGTGACATCGACCGCGCACGAGCCCTGTACCAGGAGGGCACCGCCACATCCGAGGCGGCCGGCGACCGACAGGGTGCTGCATTCGGCTACGTGAACCTGGCCGACCTCATCGCGCGCAACGGCGACCCGGCCGAGGCCGACGCGATGTACGCGCGCGCCATCGGTATCTTCGAGAGCCTCGGTGACGTGTGGGGCACCGCCCAGGTGACCGCGCAGCTTGCCCAATCGGCGCGCCGGCGCGGGGACGCGTCGCTGGCGCGATCGCGCTACGAGGAGGCTCGCCTCCTCTACAAGCGCATCGCCGATGGGCGCGGTGAAGCACGCATGCTCCTCGGCCTGGGCGACATGGTCTTCGACGGGGGCGACGAGGTCGGCGCTCGGTCCCACTATCGGGAGGCCCTCGCCCTCCGCCACCGGATCGGCGATCGCATCGGCACGGCCACCGCCATCGAGCGCCTGGCCGGAATCTCGACCGATCACCCCGAGCGCGCCGCGGAGCTCCTTGGCGCGGCAATGGCGATCAGAGAGGCCGCCGGCGCGCGCCTTTCTGCGGGAGCTCGAGCCCAGGTCGACCAGTTCCTTGCCGAGCTCGAGGAGAAGATTGGGGGGCCGGCCGTGCGGACCGCCCTGGCCGAAGGGCGCGGGATGTCGGTGTCGGCAGCAGTCGAGCTCGCGCTCGCCTAAGTCCCCTCGCGCACTTCCACCAGTCGATCGGCCAGCAGTCCGTGGGCGACCCGGTGGACCTCCTCGGCCGCCTCGGGGCTCGGAGCGTCGACCAGGCAGAAGACCTTGCCGGTCGCCTCGTCGAACCAGTAGCGGAGATAGCTCACGTTGTAGCTCACTCCGACCTCCACATCGCGGGCATGCGCCTGCGCCAGCGCCGCCGCGGTGAGGTTCGGGATATGCTCGTGCTCGTCGAGATACAGCGGCATGCCGCCCTCCCAGCGTGTGTTCGTCGATTCGGTTCGCCGATCATACGGGCGAGGCCAATCCCCGGGTGTCGCGCATGCGACACGAGGCGTGTCGCACCGTCTGCGTGGAGCCATGCATGCCAACCCCGCTGAAACCCGACCAGGTACGCCTCTTCGTTTCCAGCGGGGAGTTCCGCAGCTGGCTCGAGGCGAACCACGGCACCGCCACCGAGCTGTGGGTGGGCTACTACAAGAAGGGCGTCCCGAAGACCTCGCTGTCGTATCCGGAATCCGTGGACGAGGCGCTCTGCTTCGGCTGGATCGACGGCCTCACCCGCCGCACCGACGACGAGGTGTACGCCATCCGCTTCACGCCCCGCACGAAGCGCAGCACGTGGAGCGCCGTGAACGTCGCGCGCATGGGCGAGCTCATCGCCGCCGGGCGGGCGCATGCCGCCGGTACCCGGGCATTCGAGGCTCGAACTCCGAACAACACCGGCATCTACTCCTACGAGAACCGCCCGGCCGACCTGCCGGATGCGTACCTGGCGCGGCTCCGGGCCAATGAGCTCGCCTGGGCCTGGTGGCAGCGGCAGCGGCCGGGCTACCGCCGCGTGGCGACGTGGTGGGTCGTATCGGCGAAGCAGGAGGCGACGCGAGAGCGACGCCTGGCACAGCTGATCGAGGACAGCGCCGCGGGTCGCCTGATCAAGTCGCAGCGGTACGGGACCGCGAAGGACTGAACCTGAGGCGGCTCGGGCCGTAGGAAACAACGGTTCCGGAAGATGTCGGCGGGCCGACACCCTCGCTGTCGCCCGTCGCTCTATGCAGGACATCGACATCGGCCTATGCTCCAATGCGGATAACCCGAGCACGGATGGCGTCATGCCGATCCAGCGAACTACACCGCGAGCCTCGATCGAGCAACGGCTGCGTTCCGAGCCGACCGTCTGGCTGAGCTCCACCCGACCGGATGGGCGGCCGCACGTCGTCCCGGTGTGGTTCAGCTGGGACGGATCGGTCTTCGACCTGTTCAGCAAGCCCAACGCCCAGAAGGTCCGCAATCTTCGCGAGCACGCTGACGTGATGCTGGCCATCGGCCAGCCGAACGAGGTCTTCGACGTCGAGCTCGTCGAAGGGACGGCCGCGGTCCTTCCCGACCCGACCGTTTCGGTCATCCGCCCGACGATGTTCGAGAAGTACGCCGATCTCATGGCGCGCGCCGCACTCGACCGGGAGACCTTCGTGACGACGTATTCACAGCCGGTGCGCGTCACCCCGGTGCGTTTCCTCGGCTACGGAGGCAAGGGCTGGACCGATCCGGCCCTGACGCCTGACGGCGACGACGACGTCAGCGGCCACCTGAGCATGCCGCGCTGGACCGATGCGCGACGCGCAGTCCTCGACGAGATCGCGCGGATAGCGCGACGCAGGCACCAGGATCTCGGCCTGCTCGCCCTC
>DASVEH010000117.1:0-4191 GCA_036380655.1 Candidatus Limnocylindria bacterium
GAGGAGAACCTCGACACGGTGAACTATGCCAACGCCGGCATCGGGGCCGCGTCGCAGCTGTGTGGCCTGCTCTTCGAGACGGCGACCGGGCTCGACATCAACGAGGTTCCCTACGAGGGGACCGGGCCGGCGCTCGACGACCTGCTCGGTGATCAGGTCGACTTCATGTGTGATCAGACGACCAACACGACCGAGCACATCCTCGCCGAAGAGGTGAAGGCCTACGCCGTGACCACGCCGGAGCGCATAGAGGCGTTGCCGGACCTGCCGACGACCGAGGAGGCCGGCCTTGCCGATCTCCAGGTGAGCGTCTGGCATGGGCTCTACGTCCCGGGGGAGACGCCCCAGGAAGTCGTCGATGCCCTCAACGCGGCGCTCCTCGTCGCACTCGAGGATCAGAACGTGATCGACAGCCTCGCTAACCTCGGCACGGCTCCGGTTCCGCAGGACCGCGCCACGCCCGATGCCCACACACAGCAGCTGCAGGAGCAGATCGACCTGTGGGCGCCGATCATCGAGGAATCGGGGGTGACCGCCAGCTAGGCCTGGCAGCAACCGATGGGGCGGCGCGCGCCGCCCCATCACCGCAACCGATCGAGGGAGGCCGCAGGGAGTGCTCGCCGTTCGCGCCGCGCTCAAGGATGTGCTGGCCGGTGCGGTCTTCATCCTGCTCGGCGGCGCCTTCGCCCTCGGGTCCCTGGACTATGCCATCGGTACGCCGCTGCGAATGGGGCCGGGCTACGTGCCGCTCGCGCTGGGCCTCCTGCTCGTTGGCATCGGGGTGGCGGTGATCGTCAAGGGATTCCTCGCCGGTGAGGCCGAACCGATCGGTGACGTCGACTGGAGAGCACTGGTCCTCATCACCGCTGCGCTGCTCTTCTTCGGGCTCACGGTGCGGGGCCTGGGCGTCATCGGCGCGCTCTTCGGCTCCGCCCTCCTCGCCGCCCTTGCGCGCAGCCGCACCGGGCCGGTCGAGGGACTGGTCATCGCCATCGGCCTGACCATCGTCTCCGTGCTGATCTTCATCGTCGCCCTGCAGCTGCGGATGCCGCTCGTCGGCCCGTGGATCCCGCTGTAGGGCGCTGCCGTGGAGCTGTTCGATAACCTCGGGCTCGGCCTGGAGACGGCGCTGAGCCTGGAGAACCTCCTCTTCTGCTTCATCGGCGTCGTGCTCGGCACCGCGGTCGGCGTGCTGCCAGGCATCGGCCCGACGGCGACGGTCGCCCTGCTCCTGCCGATCACGTTCACGCTCGCGCCGGTCACCGCCCTCATCATGCTCGCCGGCATCTATTACGGCGCCCAGTACGGGGGATCGACGACGGCGATCCTCATCAACCTGCCCGGCGAATCGTCGGCGGCGGTGACCGCGATCGACGGGCACGAGATGGCGCGCAACGGACGTGCCGGCCCGGCGCTGGCGACGGCGGCGATCGGCTCCTTCATCGCCGGCTCCGTGGCGACACTGGTGGTCGCCCTCTTCGCGCCGCCGCTGGCCCGCGTGGCGCTGACCTTCGGCTCTGCCGAATTCTTCTCGCTCGTGGTGCTCGGCCTCATCGCGTCGATCGCCCTGGCGCGCGGGTCGACCATCAAGGCCCTCGGGATGATCGTGCTCGGCCTCGTGCTCGCCACCGTCGGGCAGGATCTCTACACCGCCACGCCACGCTTCACCTTCGGCGTGCCGGAGCTGTTCGCCGGGATCAACTTCGTGTCGGTGGCCGTCGGCATGTTCGGCGTCGCCGAGATCCTCCGGAACCTGGAGGACGAGAAGACCCGCGAGCTCGTGACCAAGAAGATCGCCGACCTGTGGCCGACGCGCGAGGACTTCCGACGCATCATGGCTCCGATCGCTCGCGGCACCGTGCTGGGAGCCGCCCTCGGCATCCTGCCGGGCGCGGGCCACGTCCTTGCGTCCTTCGGCTCGTACTCGATCGAGAAGCGTCTCTCCAAGAGGAAGTCGGAGTTCGGGCGCGGCGCGATCGAGGGAGTGGCCGGGCCGGAATCGGCCAACAACGCGGCGGCGCAGACGTCGTTCATCCCGCTGCTCACCCTGGGGCTACCCCCGCACCCGGTCATGGCGCTCATGATCGGCGCCTTCATCATCCACGGCATCCAGCCGGGCCCGAACGTCATCACGAACCAGCCGGAGCTGTTCTGGGGGCTGATCGTCTCGATGTGGGTCGGGAACCTCTTCCTGGTCCTGCTGAACCTGCCGCTCATCGGCATCTGGGTCCGAATGCTGACGATCCCATACAAGATCCTTTTCCCGACGATCATCGCCTTCGCGGCGATCGGGACCTTCTCGATCGACCTGAACGTGTGGGACGTCTTCTCGATCGCCTTCTTCGGGCTGCTGGGCTACGTCCTGATCAAGCTCGGCTGCGAGCCCGCGCCGCTGCTCTTGGGCTTCGTGCTCGGGCCGTTGCTCGAGAACCACCTGCGGCGAGCGCTCATCATCTCGCGGGGCGATCCGAGCATCTTCATCAACCGGCCCATCTCGGCCGTGCTGCTCGCTCTGGCGGTGGGAGCGCTCATCCTCGCCATTCTTCCGGCCATCCGGAAGCAGCGCGAGGTCGTGTTCGCCGAGGAGGACTAGCGCGCCGGGCCGAGCGCGTCGGTGAGCCGGACGTTCGCCTGGCTCTCGATCAGCCGCGCGGGATCAGGCTCGATTCGCGCGCGATCGGGGGAGGCGAAGTAGCGTTCGTCCGCCGCGGCGAAATCCTCCCAGTCGCCGGGGTGACTGAGGAGCCAGACGAAGCGGCTCTCGCCCTCCACCGTCCAGGCGCCGTCGATGCTGAAGCCGATGCTGCGCCGCAGCGGCGCGAGGTGCGCCCGCCACTCGTCCAGGAACAGCTCGAGAGAACCCTCCACGATCCGGTAGTCACGTAGCTGCGTTGCCACGGTGCCGCCTCCTTGCCGCGTTTCAGCGCCCGATCCGGCCGCATGGTCAGAGCGTGATGTCGTACCGCGCCTTCAGCTCGTCGGACCAGTCGTTGAGGATGGTGAGCCCGTACGCATGGGCGATGGCGTTGTAGCGCTGCGTCCACTCGGGGCCGTGCTCCCGCAGAACCGGCTCGATCTCCTCGAAGTAGTGCTCCATGCCGCCGGGCGTGACGACCTCGAGCACGCGCGCCGGCTGGTCAGAGACGTTCCACATCGCATGCGGCACCGACCGCGGCTTGATCAACCAGCTGCCGGTGGGCACCTCCTCGGTCGTCTCGTCGCCGGCCCGCACGCCGATCGGTCCGGCGATGACGAAGGTGAACTCGTCCTCGTGCGCGTGCATGTGGGGCTTGATCAGCGTGCGCGGCGGAATCGTCACCTCGAGCATCGAGAGCCGGCCCTCGGTGGCTTCCGTCCCGACGCCGTAGCGGAAGACGGTGTCGTTGAGCTTGATCGTGCCCGCCTCGTCCGGCGGAACAACCCTTGCCTGCATCGGATCCCTCATTGCGACCGGTGAACTATGCGCCGATATCGTGGCGCCGCGAGCGGGAAGGATGCGCCCAGGCGGCTCTACCATGGTCGGCGTCATGGACCGCATGCGCGTCGCCGTCACAGGCGCGGACGGGTTGATCGGCGGGATCCTGCGGGACGGCCTCTCGGATCGCTTCGACCTGCGGCTGCTGACCCGGGAGGATGCCGACATCACCGACCTGCCCGACCTTCAGCGCGCGCTGACGGGCACGGACGCACTCGTGCACCTGGCCGCCGATGCAGCGGTGGATGCGACGTGGGACGACGTGCTGGCCGCCAACGTCATCGGCGCATATCACGCGTTCGAGGCGGCCCGCCTGGCGGGCCTCGGCAGAGTGATCTTCGCCAGCTCCAACCATGCCATGGGCATGTACATGTGGGATGCAGAGCGCTTTGCCGATCCCGCTCACCCGCGCCAGGTCGGGACCGAGGAGCCGACGAGGCCCGACTCGCTGTACGGGGCGAGCAAGGTCTGGGGCGAGGCGATCGGCCGGCTGTACGCCGAGCGGCATGGCATGTCCGTCCTCTGCCTGCGGATCGGATGGGTCACCGAGGACGACGATCCTCCGACAGGAACGGAGTCCCGGCGGGAGCCGCCCGACGTGGCGCGTCGGGCACCCGGCATGTGGCTCAGCCACCGGGATTGCCTGTCGCTGGTCGAAGCGGCCCTGACCGCGGACGTGCGCTTCGCGATCGTGAACGGGGTGAGCGACAACGCCG
>DASVEH010000118.1:0-6620 GCA_036380655.1 Candidatus Limnocylindria bacterium
GGGAGATACAGCTTGGTGTTGAGGCGAATCCCTCGACCTTCGGGCATGGCTCGCTGTGGCTCTCGAGCGATCCTGCGGGGACGCTGTATCGCCTTGATCCCGACAGCGGCTCGATCGAGGCCCAGATCCCCATCTCCGGACCCGTGGAGGACGCCTACAACATGGCGCCCACAACTGACGATCGCTGGGTCTGGGTCAGCAGCGGAGAGGATCGGTCCATCGTCAAGATCGATCCCGAAACGAATGAGATTGTTGCCCGATATGGCGTGGATGCGCTGGGCTACGCGATGGTCTCGACCGGCAGAGATGTGTGGATGACGGACTTCGACGGCGACACGATCGTCCACCTCGACGCGGATACAGGCACGTCGTCCAGGCAGCACGTCATCGCGCCATCGGGGATCGCGGTGACCGATGACGGCCTCTGGGTCTCGCTCTTCCTCGATCGTCGGCTCCTCCTCCTGGATCCTGAGACGGCCGAAGTCATCGACGCCTACTCCATCGGCTCCAACAGCGTCGAGCTAGCCGTCGCGGGCGACTCGATCTGGATCATGCGCAACAACGGTCGTCGAGTCGACCGCTTCAGCCTCGTCGAGCGAAGGGTGGTCGCTCAGACGACGGAGATGGCTCTCGCCTTCGTTGAGGGCGAGCCATGGGGCCTCACCTGGCAAGGCGAACTGGTCAAGCTGGATCCGGTGACACTGGCATGGACCGCAGTCCGGGCCGGCTTTGACCTCGAGTGCGACTGCGGCGGCCTCGTCGCCGGCAACCGTCGCCTCTACGTCGGGACGGATGGAGGCGGACTGACTGTCGTCAGACCGTGACGTTGCCTGCGACGGCGGCCATCACTGGCACCATGAGCCACTTCGTGATCGATAGTGCCCGCGGCGGACGTCGCCTCGGCGTTTGGGCGGGCGCCCGTGTGCGGGATCACGATCGGTTCAGGGCCGAAGCGCGGAGATAGGGCACGTAGGCGGGCCACCACATGGCGGCATCGACATCGGCCTCGAGTCGGTCGTTCGGCTCGGCCAGGCCGGACCTGGCTGCCTCGCGGGCGACCGCCACGGCGATGGAGCGCGAGACGGCCCGCAGCTGCGAGACGGGCGGGTAGAGGGCGCCGCCGGCGAGGCGCTCGGAACTGACCGCCTCGGCGAGGGTGCGGGCCGCGACGAGCACCATGGCGTCACTGACGCGGCTGGCGCCCGACACGATTGTCCCGAGCCCGAGGCCGGGGAAGACGAAGACGTTGTTCGCCTGGCCGATCTCCCGTCCCTCGACCGGCGGGAATGGGCTGCCGGTGGCGATGATGGCCCGCCCGCCGGTCCATGCCATCAGGTCGGCCGGACGCGCCTCGGCGATGAGGGTGGGGTTGGAGAGCGGCATGATGATCGGCCGATCGCAATGAGCGGCCATCGCACGGATCGCCGCCTCGGAGAAGGTGCCGGCCACGCCCGTGGTTCCGACGAGGATGGTGGGCCGGAACGCCTCGATCGTCTCCGCCAGGCTCCTGCCGGGCTCCGCGCCGATCGAGCCGGCGGGCACGGCCAGCTCGCGCTTCGTCTCGTCCAGGTCGGGCCGATCGGCGTGCACGAGGCCCTGCGAGTCCACCAGCGCCAGCGCGCGCGCCGCTTCGAGATCCGACATGCCAGCCTGGAGCATCGCCGCCTTCAGGAGCCTGCCGATCCCGATGCCCGCCGCACCGGCCCCGACCAGAAGGATGCGCTGGGCGGCGAGCGACCGGTCCAGGTGCCGGAGGCCGGACAGGACCCCGGCCACGACCACGGCCGCCGTCCCCTGGATGTCGTCGTTGAAGCTGGGCACGCGCTCGCGATACCGGTCCAGGATGCGGAGCGCGTTGTGCTGTTTGAAGTCCTCCCACTGGATGAGGCAGCCGGGCCAGACCTCCTGGACGCCCTCAACGAAGGCGTCGACCAGCGCGTCATAGTCGTCGCCGCGCAGGCGAGGCTGGCGGTGGCCGATGTAGAGCGGATCGCCCAGCAGCTCCGGGTTGTCGGTCCCGACGTCGAGGCTGACCGGCAGGGTGAGGCCGGGATAGATGCCGCAGGCGCCGGTGTAGAGCGCCAGCTTCCCGATCGGGATGGCCATCCCCCCGGCCCCGAGATCGCCGAGCCCGAGGATGCGCTCGTTGTCGGTGACCACGATGAGGCGGACGTCGTCGAACGGGCCGTGGCGCAGGATCTCCGGGATCCGGTTGCGGTCGTGCGGCGTGATCCAGGCGCCGCGGGTCCGGCGCAGGACGTGGCTGAACTCCTGGCAGGCGAGGCCCACGGTGGGGGTGTAGACGATCGGCAGCAGCTCCTCGAGGTTCTCTGCCAGGACCCGATAGAAGAGCGTGGCATTCCGATCCTGGAGGGCCGCCAGGCCGATGTACTGCTCGAGGGGATCGATTTTTCGATGGAGCCGCTCGAGCTCGAGCGCGACCTGCTCCTCGATGGTCATGACGCGATCGGGAAGGAGGCCGTGCAGCCCGAAGGCGTCGCGCTCCTCCGGCGGGAAGGCGAAATCCTTGGTGAGCAGGCGGTTGCTGAGGAGGGTGGTGCCATCGAGGTCGATCGCGGCCGGCCTGCCGGCCGCGATGGCGTCGTAGGGAGCGGGCAGCGGTCGCATCGGCTCCGAGGATACGCACCCCGCGCCTCGCCCGGGCGATACTGCGCACCATGCGGATGAACGTCATCGTCGTCGCTGTGGTCCTCCTGGCAGCCGTTGCGATTGGCCTCGTGCTCCTGCGCGCGGGATCGGCCACCGTTGCCGAGTCGGCCCTCGAGGGCGGAGTGACCATCGAGTGCGCCGGCTCGACCGGCATCGCGGCCGAGTGCGGCGCCTGGGGGGACGAGATCCTTGCCGATGGCCCGCCGTCGACGACGTTCGAGATGGAGGACCTCGTCCGGCTCCGCCTCGACCGGCCGATGCTCGGCCTCGCCTCGACGTGCGTGGCCGAGTACTTCGTGAGCCGATACCCCGACGACGCGATCTGGGACGACGAGGTCGCGTGTCGCCCATGACGAGGGGGCCACGACGCGAGGTCCTCCGCGGCATCGCCGCGGCGCCGGGCGCCGTCACGGGTCGCGCCGTGATCGTCGAACGGCAGCGACTGCCCCCGCCACGGCGCATCGATGCGAGCGAGGTGGAGGCCGAGGTCGGCCGTCTGCGCGACGCCGCCGCGGCGGTGGCCGCCGACTCCGATGCGCTGGCCGCCCGCGTCGTCGCGGAGGGCGCCGGTGAGGAGGCCGGCATCTTCGCCGCGCAGGCCGAGATGGCGCGCGACCCGGAGCTGGTCGATGCGGCAGCCGCCCGGATCCGCGCGGATGAGATCGACGGCATCGGCGCCATCGCCGCCGCCGCCGAGGCCGCCGCCGACATGCTGCGATCGCTCGACGACGAGCTCCTGGCGGGCCGGGCTGCCGACGTGCTCGACGTGGCCGATCGGATCGCGCGCCGCATCGCGGGCCTGCCGGCCGCGTCGGTCGCGCTCGACGAGCCGTCGATCCTGGTGGCCGGTGACCTTGCCCCCTCGGTGACGGCGACGCTGCCGCGCGAGCGGCTGCTGGGCATCGTGCTCGAGGGGTCGTCCGCAACCGCGCATGCCGCGATCCTTGCCCGCGCCTACGGCATCCCCGCGGCGGTGGGGGTCTCCGGTCTCCTCGCGGCGGTGCGCGGCGCCGGCACCGGCACCGAGCTGATGCTCGACGGGGCATCGGGCGAGGTCGTCATTGGACCGAACGCGGACGATCGTGCCCGACTGGGCGCCCTGCGGTCGGCGCATCGGGAAGCCCGGACCGCGGATCTCGAGGACGCGCGTCTCCCGGCGCTCACCCGGGACGGGACTCGCGTGTCGCTGCTGGCCAACATCGGCCTACCGGACGAATGCGGTCGGGCACTCGAGCTCGGCGCCGAGGGCGTCGGGCTGTTCCGCACGGAGTTCCTGTTCCTCGAGCGCTCGGCCGCGCCGTCCGAGGACGAGCAGGCGGACGCGTATGCGACCGTGGCCGAGGCCTTCGCCCCGAACCCGGTCACGATCCGGTTGCTCGACATCGGTGGCGACAAGCTGATCCCGTACCTGCCGATGCCGCACGAGGACAACCCGTTCCTGGGTGTGCGGGCCCTCCGCCTGGCTCGCGAGCGGCCGGAGCTGTTCGTGACCCAGCTGCGCGCCTGCCGCCGCGCCGCGCTCCGGGGCCGGGTGAAGGTGATGGCGCCGATGGTCGCCGACGCGGGCGACGTCGACCTCCTGATCGAGCTGGACGGCAGGGCTCGGGACGGCCTCGCGGCGGACGGCGTTCCGGCCGGCGAGATCGAGCTCGGCGTGATGCTCGAGATCCCCTCGGCCGTCCTCGTCGCCGACTCGTACCTGTCGCGGGTCCGCTTCGCGAGCCTGGGCACCAACGATCTCGCGCAGTACGCGCTGGCGGTGGACCGCGGCAACCCGGCGCTGGAGCGCTATCGCGACGCGCTCCACCCCGGCATCCTGCGCCTCATTCGCACGGCAGTGGAGGCGGGCGCGCGGTCCGGTGTCGAGGTCTCGGTGTGCGGCGAGATGGCCGGCGACCCGGCCGCGGCGCTGGCGCTCGTCGGCACCGGCATCCGGTCCCTGAGCATGGGGCCGGGAAGCCTGCCCGCGGTGCGACGAGCGGTTCGCGCCGCCGATCTGGCCTCCCTGGCGGAGGCGGCCGCGGCGGCACTCCTGGATTCGTCGGCGTCCGACGTCCGCGCCCGGTTCGCCGGGCCGGCCTGACCATGGCGGCGCCGCGCGAGCTGTTGTTCGGCATCTCGGTGACACCGAACGCCGCCGACTACCGCCAGATCGTCGAACAGGTGCTGGTCGCGGAGCGCGCCGGGCTCGACCTCGTCGGCATCCAGGACCACCCGTACCAGCGGCGCTTCCTCGACACCTTCGCGCTGATCGGCGACCTGCTGGCGCGAACCTCACGCCTCCGCTTCTTCCCGGACGTTGCCAATCTGCCGCTGCGCGGGCCGACGATGATGGCGAAGGCGGCGGCATCGCTGGACGTCATGAGCGGAGGCCGCTTCGAGCTCGGCATCGGCGCCGGCAGCTTCTGGGATGCGGTCGCCGGGATGGGTGGACCGCGCCGCACCGTCGGGGTGTCGATCGAGGCGCTCGAGGAGGCGATGCGCATCATCCGCGCCGTGCTCGACGGCGAGCGGGTGGTCCGCGGGCCCGGGCCGCATTACCCGGTGCCCGGCTATCCGCCCGGCCCGCCGCCGGCGCACCGGGTCGAGCTGTGGGTCGGCGCCTATCGGCCCCGTGGATTGAACCTGATCGCCCGGCTCGGCGACGGATGGGTGCCGTCGGTCGGCTACGTCGGACCGGACGCCCTGCGCGACGCGTCGGCGCGCCTCGACGAGGCGGCCGCGAAGGCGGGCCGTGATCCTCGATCGATCCGGCACATCTACAACATCGGCGGCACGATCACCGACGGCGACGTGGGGGACGGCCTCCTCGAGGGGCCGGTCGAGCTGTGGGTCGAGCAGCTGGCGGGCTGGGTGACCGACCAGCGCGTGGACGCCTTCATCTTCTGGCCGCCGGACAGCGGCACGGCCGACATCGAGCGTTTCGCCGCCGAGGTGATATCGAGCGTCCGCCGCGCCCTTGGCATCGGTGCATGAGGTTCGGATCACGGAACGAGGTGGAGCGGGAGACGGGGATCGAACCCGCGACATGCAGCTTGGAAGGCTGCCGCTCTGCCAACTGAGCTACTCCCGCCCGATGAATCGCGCACAATCAGCATACCCGAGCGCGCGTCGAGTCACGGAGTCGCCCTGTGCGCATCACCGACATCCGCGAACGCACGGTGCCGATCGCGGCCCCGATCGCGAACGCCTACATCGACTTCGGCGCGATGACGATCAGCCTGGTCGCCGTCGTGACCGACGTCATCCGCGAGGGGCGGCCCGTCATCGGGTACGGGTTCAACTCGAACGGCCGGTATGGACAGGGCAGCCTCATCCGCGAGCGCTTCGCGCCGCGCATCCTCGGTGCGCCGGCCGAGGAGCTGCTCGACGACGCCGGCGCCAACCTGGATCCGCACCGCATCTGGTCGGTGATGTTCCGCAACGAGAAGCCGGGCGGGCACGGCGAGCGGTCGGTCGCGATGGGTACCCTCGACATGGCGATCTGGGACGCGGTCGCCAAGATCGAGGGGCGGCCACTCTTCCGCCTGCTGGCGGATCGGTACGGCGGCGAGGCCGATCCCCGCGTCTTCGTCTACGCCGCCGGCGGTTACTACGGCCCCGCCCGTGACCTGGAGGCCCTGCAGGCGGAGATGCGCGGCTACCTCGAGCGCGGCTACACCGTGGTGAAGATGAAGATCGGCGGCGCGCCGCTGGCCGAGGATGAGCGGCGCATCGAGGCGGTGCTCGACGTGCTCGGCCCGGGCCACCGGCTGGCCGTCGATGCAAACGGGCGCTTTGATCTGCCCACGGCGCTGTCCTATGCCGATGCGCTCGCGCCCTACGACCCGTTCTGGTTCGAGGAGGCCGGCGATCCGCTCGACTTCGAGCTCCAGCGAGCCCTCGCCGACGCCTACGCCGGACCGATGGCCACGGGCGAGAACCTGTTCTCGATGCAGGACGCCCGCAAC
>DASVEH010000119.1:0-3188 GCA_036380655.1 Candidatus Limnocylindria bacterium
GCTGGCTTCACCGCTCCAGGCTCGCTTCGCCGCTCCCTGGACGAGGCGATACGCGGCCTGGCGATCGGCTCCCCGTTCGATCATGGCCAGCAGGAGTGCCTCCGAGTACACCATGCCGCCCAGCTCGTCGAGGTTGCGCAGCATCCGATCGGCGTCGACCTCGAGCCCGTCGAGGATGTCGCCCAGGGTGCGGGTGGCGTAGGCCGCCACGCCCAGCGCGCGCTCGAACACGAACCGCTCGGCGGAGCTGTGGCTGATGTCGCGCTCGTGCCAGAGCGCCATGTTCTCGAGACCGACGAGCGCATCGGCGCGCAGCAGGCGGGCCATGCCGGTCACCCGCTCGGCGAGAATCGGATTGCGCTTGTGGGGCATCGCGCTGCTTCCCTGCTGGCCGGAGCCGAACGGCTCGAAGGCCTCGGCGACCTCGGTGCGCTGGAGGTGGCGAACCTCCACGGCGACCCGCTCGAGCGTGCCGCCCAGGATGGCGAGCGAGGTGAGCAGCTCGGCGTGCCGGTCTCGGCTGATGACCTGGGTCGGTGCCGGGTCGGCGGCCAGGCCGAGGCCGTCGAGCACGTGGCGCTCGACGTCGCGGCCGACGTTAGCGTGCGTGCCGACCGCCCCGGAGATCGAGCCCACGCTGATCACCTCGCGGGCACGCGACAGCCGCGCGGCGTCGCGCTGCAGCTCGGCGTACCAGCCGGCGGCCTTGAATCCGAAGGTGATCGGCTCGGCGTGGATGCCGTGGCTGCGCCCGACCATCGGCGTGTCTCGGTACTGGAGCGCAAGCCGCCGGACGACCTCGACGAGCCGCGCCAGCTCGCCTTCCACGACCCCGGTCGCGTCGCGCAGCACGGCGGCCGTGGCGGTGTCGAGCACGTCCGAGCTCGTCAGTCCGTAGTGCAGCCATCGACCCTCCGGCCCCAGGGTTTCGGTCACCGACCGCAGGAAGGCGATCACGTCGTGCTGGGACTCGCGCTCGATCTCGGCGGCGCGCGCCGCGTCGACCTCGGTGGCGGCGGTGCGGATGCGCTCCCAGTCGTCGGTCGGCACGACGCCGGCGGCATGGAGCGCCTCGACCGCCAGCAGCTCGATCCGCAGCCACAGCTCGAGCTTGCGCCGCTCGCCGAAGATCTCGCGCAGCTCCGGAAGCGCGTACCGATCGATCACGCGGTGATGGTACGTGGCAGGGCCGGTCCTCGTTGCGGCCTCAGGCCCGGGGATCGATCCTCAGCTCCGCCCGGCCTGCCTGGTCGTCGCGGAAGGCGGCCACTCGCTCCGCCACCCCCGCATCGGACAGCGAGAGAATGCGCGCCGCGAGGTGCGCGGCGTTCTTCGCCCCCGCGCTCCCGATGGCCACGGTCGCGACGGGAACGCCGGGCGGCATCTGGACCACGGCGTAGAGCGCATCGGCGCCGCCGAGCGATCCGCCGTCGAGCGGAATGCCGATCACGGGCAGGGCCGTCAGCGAGGCGAGCACCCCGGGCAGGTGGGCGGCCAGGCCGGCCGCGCCGATGAACAGCCGCGCCCCGGACGACTCGGCCTCGGCGACGTAGGCATGGAGCGCATCGGCCTGGCGGTGGGCGCTGATGACCGATGCCTCCCAGGTGATCCCGTACGAGTCGAGCACGTCGAAGCAGCCCTTGAGGGTGGCCAGGTCGGAACGGGAGCCGCAGACGACGGCGACGGTCGGCATCGGTGGCCCCAAGCATACCGGTGGCGAAGGTGCACGGTCGGACCGTGCCGCGCCTCAACCGATCCCGGGGGCGAGCTCCTGCCGGTCGCCGACGTGGACCTCGCGGTCGGCGATGTCGGTCCGGTAGCGGCCGCCGTCGAGCTCCACCGACGCGACGCCGGCGTAGGCCGCGTCGCGCGCAGCCTCCATGCTGGCGCCACGACCGACCATGGTGAGCACGCGGCCACCGCTCGTCGCGTATCCGCCCCCGCTCCGCCGCGTGGTGCCGCCATGGAAGCAGAGCAGCGCTCCATCGTCGGCGGCCGAGGCGGGCTCCGCCCCGAGGATCGGACGCCCGGTCTGCGGCGCGTCCGGGTAGCCCTCCGACGCCACCACCACGCCGACCGCCGCACCGTCCCGCCGCCCGATCGAGCCCTCCATCGATCCCCGGTCGGCGGTGGCCGCACCGATGAGCGCGCTGGACAGGTCGCCATCGATCATCGGCAGCAGCACCTGGGCTTCCGGATCGCCGAAGCGCGCGTTGAACTCGAGCACCATCGGCCCGTCATGGGTCAGCATCAGGCCGGCATAGAGCACGCCACGGTACGGGAACCCGTCGCGGGCCATGCGCCAGGCGATCGGCTCGAAGACCTCGGCAGCCGCCCGCTCGAGCGCTTCGGCTCCGAACCAGGGCACCGGCGCGTAGGCGCCCATGCCGCCGGTGTTGGGGCCCGTGTCGCCGTCCCCGAGCCGCTTGTAGTCGCAGGCGGCCGCCAGCGGGACGACCAGCTCGTCGCCGATCAGCGCGAAGGCGCTCACCTCCATTCCGGACAGCCGCTCCTCCAGGACGACCCGGGCTCCCGGCGCGACGCTCTCGAACAGCTCGCGCACCGCCGCCTCCGCCTCCTCGACGGTCTCGGGCACCACGACGCCCTTGCCCGCCGCCAGCCAGTCGGCCTTGACCACCGGGGGTCGCTCAGCGGCCCGGACGTGGGCGACGGCGCGGTCCGGATCGGTGAAGGACTCGGCGGCCGCGGTGGGCACGCCGGCGCGCCGCATCTGAGCCTTCGCGAAGGCCTTGCTCGACTCGAGCCGGGCGGCGGCGCGTGTGGGGCCGAAGGTCGGGATGCCGGTGGATGCCAGCTCGTCCGCCAGCCCGGCGGCCAGGGGTGCCTCGGGACCGACGACCACCAGCCCGTACCGCTCCCGGGCGGCGTGCCGCCCGACCGCCGCCGCGTCGCGGATGTCGAGGTCGCCGACCGTCTCCGCCACCGCGGCCGTACCGCCATTCCCGGGCGCGACCCGCACCCGGCGCACCCCCTCGTCTCGCGCGAGGCGCCAGGCGAGCGCGTGCTCCCGAGCTCCCGAGCCGATGACCAACACGTCCATCGTCCCCGAGTCTACGGGCAGGGGCGGGCGCGTGGCGGGATGGCGACCCCTGGGACCGCCGCCGCCAGTCTCCGGGTTCGGGCACGGGACATGCTGCAGGTTGCGCAGCCCCGAGCACCGCCCCTCA
>DASVEH010000120.1:0-6361 GCA_036380655.1 Candidatus Limnocylindria bacterium
CCGCATGTGCGACGCGATCCTCGCGCTGTCCGGCGTCTCGAACGGCCGCGTCGCGAAGGAGGGCTTCGCCGTAGCGGATGGCACTGGCGACGTCCATGACGCTCTCCGCATCGGCCGATCCGCGGAGCGCATACAGCGACCGGAGCATGCAGAGCTGCTCGAATCGCCTGCGTTGGTCGTCGGTCGGCGTATGCATGTCGCGATGGTGACGCCCTGCCGCGATCGAACCCTATCCGGGGAGCGATATCGGCCCCGTCATGTTGCCGACAGCGCGCGGATGCAATCGTCACGTGGGCGACAGATGCGATGCCTCCGGAGCGACATCCACCACGTCGGCCGGTCGACGGGAAACGGGTCGGGTGGCGGATCGTCGGCCCTTGCATCCGGGAGGATGATGGCGACCAGGTTCAGCCCAGACAGGGCTCAGCACACGACCGAGCGATGTCACCAGCTCCATCGGCCCGGTCCGAACGACAGCCGGCACGCGGCTGACCGCCGATCGCGCCCGAGGCGATCGACTCGGCCGCCCGAGAGGAGATCCAGATGACCGATCAGAATTTCGTCATCGAGGTCGACGACGACGCCGAGGGCCACCTGCTGCGCCGCGGCATCGTCGAGACCGATGACACCCAGTGGCTCGAGGAGAGGCTCCGCCGGGACAGCGGCAAGACGAGCTTCAAGTTGAAGATCCTCGACGAGGCCGATGACACCGAGGGCCATGGGCTGCGCGGTGGTCCGGTGGTTCGCGTCAGCGTCGACGACGATGACGACACCGAGGGGCACGCCATCGCCATCCACTTCCCGTCCCGCACGGAGGCCGATGCCTTCCGACGGCGTCTCCTGGTGACCGGCGTGCTCGTCGGCACGGTGGCGCTGGGAGGGGCGACCGGGGCTGGCCTGTCGGCCATCCAGTCCGACAGCGGGACAGGGGCGGCGGGAACGACGCAGTCCCAGGCCTACGAGAACTACCGAGAGGCAGCCGCCAACGAGGGCGCTCGCCAAGGGGCGGCCGCCGCGGCCGATGCCCAGGCCTACGCCAACTACCAGGAGGCGGCGGCCAACGAGGGCGCTCGCCAGGGTGCGGGTGCCGCACAGGGCGCCGAGGTAGCACCGGCACAGACGGATCCGCGCTCGCACCTGATGGCGCCGATCGACGGTGCCCAGGTCGGACCGTTGGACGCCCACGAGGCACCCGCCTTCGTGTCCAGCGCGGCAGCGACCGATGCCGACCGCGACATCGGCGTCATGGACGGCTCGAACGCGGCCGCGGCCACGCAGGTCGGACCGCTGGACGCCCACGAGGCGCCCGCCTTCCAGCAGTCGGCGCAGGTCGGCCCGCTGGACGCCCACGAGGCGCCCGCCTTCCAGTCGGGGGCAGCGGCCGATGAGGGAAGCAGCGAGCTGAACGACATCGGTGGCCCAACCCCGAAGTAGGGCGGTGATGCGCACGCAGAACCGGGGGCCGGTCCATCCGGCCTCCGGTTCACTTCGTCAGTCGAAGGTCGCGAGCATCTCCTCGAGGGGGACGGATCCGTCGATGAAGCCCAACCGCTCCATCGTGGCGTAGCCGGCTCGCCACAGCTCGGCGTCGACTTCGCCATTGGCAAATGCATCGCCCCGCCAGAGCTCCACGGTGGCGGCGAGAACGGCCCGCGCCACTTCGGGATCCTCCGCGATGGTCGGAACCTCCGCCTCCGCTGCGGCAAACCCGAGGTCCGGATCCTCGATGACCGCCGCCTGCGCGGCCGCGGTGGCATCGACGAAGGCCCGGACGAGCTCGGGGTCACCCTCGAGCAGCTCGTCACCCACGATGACGCCTGGTCCGGGCAGCGGGGCCACGTCGTCGACCGTCAGCAGGCCGATCTCGGTGCCGCGCGCGGCGAGGCGCAGTGGCTCGTTGTTCCGGAAGCCGGTGATCAGGTCGACGTCGCCATTGGAGAAGCCCTCCGCCTGGTTGAACTGCGGGTACTCCCGGATGGAGATGTCGTCCTCGGTCAGCCCTCCGGCGTCGAGCAGCGCCAGCAGCGCATGCCACGACGAGCCGAATTTGCCGGGCGTGCCGATCGTCATGCCTGCCAGGCCTGATGGATCGTCGGGCACGTCATCGGCGGCGCCGATGAGGGCTACCGGAAACGACTGGTACAGGGTCGAGGCGTAGCGGATCGGGATGCCCGAGGTGCGCGCGATCATGACGTCGGTGGCATCGGCCACGCCGAACTCGGCTTCACCCTCGGCCACCAGTCGCTGGACGTCGGGAGCCTGGTGATGCTCGATCGTCACCTCGAGACCGGCGTCGGCGTAGAAGCCCTCCCGCTGCGCGACGTAGAACGGCGCGAACTGGACGTCCGGCCGGAACCCGAGCGCCAGCGTCACCTGCCGCAGCTCGGCCGGGGCGGTCGTACCGGCCGGTCCGGCCTGGCAGGCGGCCAGGACGAGGATGAGGGACGCGATCAGGACGCGGATCGAGGACATCGGTCTTCCTTTCATTGGCTGAGGAGCCGGCGCTCCACGAGGACGACCAGCCCGTAGAAGACGAGGCCGATGATCGCGAGAGCGGCGAGGGCGACGAACATGAGCGGGGTGTCGAAGAGCCCCTGGTTGGCGATGTTGATGAGAACGCCGAGCCCGGTGCTGGCCCCGGCCCATTCCGCGACGACGGCACCGATGACGGCGAGCGTGACCCCCACCCGCAGCCCGCCGAAGATGACCGGCAGCGCGGAAGGCACCTCGAGCAGCCGTGTCCGCTGCCCGTTCGTGGCACCGAGGCTGCCGAGCATCTCGGCGAGCAGCGGATCGGTCGAGCGGATCCCGACCATGGTGGCGATCGCGATCGGGAAGAAGACGATCAGTGCGCAGATCACCACCCGCGCCAGCAGCCCGCCGCCGAACCAGATGTCGAGAAGAGGAGCGAGCGCCAGGATCGGCACCGCCTGGGCGGCGACGATGTACGGCGAAAGGACGCGCTCGATGAGCACGCTCTTGCCGAGCGCGATGCCGGTGAGGACGGCGGTCGACGCGCCGACCGCGAACCCGAGCACGATCTCGAGCACCGTCACCGCTCCGTGCTCCCACAGGATGCCGCTGCCGATCGCCCGCCAGGCGCGCTCGGCGACGACCTCGGGCGCCGGCAGGATGTACTCCGGGTAGCCGCCGATGACGGTCGCCAGCTTCCAGGCGACGAGGAAGACCACCAGGCTCGCCACGGCCGCGCCGATGCGCCTCACGCCGCTCCCTCCTGCTCCGCCCACGGCCGCAGCTCGAGGGCGTGGACCGATGCTAGCGCCGCGCGCACCTCGCCGACCAGCTCCGCCGCGCGCGAGTCCCCGACCAGCTCGGCTGGCCGCGGCCGCGGCAGGTCGACGGCCACGATGCGCGCCACCCGGCCCGGACGTGGCGTCATGACCACGACGCGGTCGGCCAGCGCAACTGCCTCGCTCACGCTGTGCGTGACCAGGATCGTCGTGCGGCGGCGCTCGAGCCAGAGGCGCTGGAGCTCGGCGTCGAACGTCTCCCGGGTCAGCGCATCGAGGGCGCTGAACGGCTCATCGAGGAGGAGCACCGGCGGGTCGCCGATGAGCGCGCGTGCCAGCGCTGCCCGCTGCGCCATGCCGCCCGACAGCTCGCGCGGCCGGAGGGACGCCGCGGTGGTCAGGCCGACGCGGTCGAGGACGTCAGAGGCGCGATCGCGCCGAAGGGCGACCGGCACGCCCGCCAGCTCGAGCGGCAGGGCCACGTTGTCGAGGGTCGTGCGCCACGGCACCAGCCTGGGCTGCTGGAAGCAGAGGCCGACCCGCCCGTCGCCCGGCCGGGGGGCGGAGCCATCGACCGTCACGCCGCCGCTCGTCGGCCGCAGCAGCCCGGCGACCAGCCGCAGGAGGGTGCTCTTGCCACACCCGTTCGGACCGATGATGACCGTGAACGAGCCCGGGTCCACCTCCAGGCTCAGCCCACCGATGGCCTCCACCCCGGCGTCGCCCACGCCGAAGCGCACGCCGACGTCGGTGACGGATACGCCGAGGCCGGTCGGATGGGTTCGCTCCGAGCTCATTGTGCTCCCGTGTCGCTGCGGTCATCGCGCACGGGGCGTCACCACCGGCTCCGCCGGACGCGGCGGAGGGACGTGGTCGTCTTCTCCCTTCCGGACTGTGACCGTCGGCTCTGTCTTCCCCGGCGCGAACCGAGGATCAGATCGGCCGCATCGGTCCGAGACCGATGCGGTTCGCGGGCTGGCTCAGCACCTGAGCCGACCGCCGGTGGGGACTTTCACCCCGCCCCGAAGACGATGGATGGTTCGATTGGCCGAAGAGTGGCACGAGTGGATGCGGCCGTCAACGAGGCGCCGCCTTCCCCCGCTGCCCGACCCGAGTGCCGAGCGTGAGCACCGCCCCTGGCGCCTCGCACTTCGGCACCTTCGTGCTCTAGCAGTCACAGAGCGCATGGGTGACCGGAACGCTTCGCCAGTCGCCGTCCCGATGCGCCTCAGGCCCCGGCCGATGCCCGCCGCTTGTTCCACAACCATCGACCGACGAGAACGAGCCCGAGGCCGATGACGATGGCGTAGATCACGTACTCCCACGGCTTCATGGCAGCTGAGATCTGCGGGTAGTTCTCGCCGACCACGAAGCCCGCGTAGATGAGCGCCAGGTTCCAGGGCAGCGAGCCGAGCGTGCTGTACAGCACGAAGCGGCCGAGCGGCATGCGGCTGATGCCGGCCGGGTAGCTGACGAACGTGCGGACGAGCGGGACCATGCGCCCCAGGAAGACGGCCCACGCGCCCCAGCGCTCGAACCAGCGATCGGCGCGGTCGAGGTCGGTGTCGCCGATGCCGACGTAGCGCCCGTATCGGTCCAGCAGCGGTCGTCCACCCCAGGCACCGATGGCATAGCCGACCAGCGCCCCGATCAGGCTGCCGACCGTCGCGAGCGCGACGGCCAGGGGAATGTTCCACGCCAGGCCGGTCAGCGGTTCCACGACGGAGGCGTCCGCCGCGGACTGGCTCACCTTCCAGCCGGCCATCGGCAGGATCAGCTCGGACGGGATGGGCGCCACGATCGTCTCGAGCGCCACGGCCACCGCGACGCCCACGTAGCCGACGGCGTCGTACATCTCGAGGATGAACGGGATGACCTGGTCGTCGATGAAGTCGAGCAGCGCTCAGCCCTCGGTCGGCGTGCGGCGTGGCACCGCGACGCGGCGACCGCGAGATTCGGGGTGCGCGGCCGCCTCGGCCAGCTCGAGAGCGCGGGCGCGCTCGTCAACACCGAGGACGTGGACGGCGACGAGGATCGAGAGCAACGCCCCACCCGCCATCCAGCCGCCGAGCACGTCCATCGGATAGTGGGCCGCGAGGTAGATGCGGGTCGCGCTGATGGCGCCGACGAAGATGGCCGCGACCAGGTACGCGACCATTCCCTGGCGATGGTCATGCGCGAGCCGGGCGACGCAGAAGGCGGCGATGCCGTAGAAGACGGTGGCGCGCAGGGCGTGCCCGGCAGGGAAGTCGGCGATGTCGTCGAGGCCGATGTCGTTGACGTTGAGCATGGCGCTCACCAACGTCGGCAGGCTGATCGCGTCCAGCGACGTGAAGTACTTGAGCGCCCACTCCATCGGGAAGGCGAGGGTCCCGAGCGCCAGGAGGACCGCGAGGTCGCGGCGGCCGTTGGCCAGCGCCAGCAGGCCGAGTCCGGCAAAGCCGAGCGCGACGAACCAGCCGCTGCCGAGGGCGCTGATGCCGATGATCAGGATCTCGACCGGCGGCAGGTTCGTCTCGACCCAACCATGGACGGCGGGCACGAGCGTCGACATCATCCACTCCTCGGGCGCCGTGTAGATGGTCGTACGCTTCAGCATCACGAGCCAGAAGAGCGCCGGCAGGGCGATGACCGCCAGCAGGAACGCGACGGCCGGGCTGGGGACCGCGCCGCCAAGGCGATGCGCCGCGTCGTCATGGACGACGAGGCGGCTCATGAGGTCCGGCAGCCGTCGCACGGTGCGTAGTATAGGGACCGATGCCGCCGCTCCCCCTGTCCGGCCGGGACCTCACCATCGACAACCTGATCGAGGTTGCACGCGGCCGCAGGGCCGTCGCGCTGGATCCGGCGGCCGCTTCCCGGATGAGGGAGTCGCGCGGGGTCATCGAGCGCCTGGTTGCGGAGGGGGCCACCGTCTATGGGGTCACCACGGGATTCGGCGACCTCGCCGACGTCCGGATCGAGCCGGCGCGGACGGCCGAGCTGCAGCGCAATCTCGTCCGGTCCCACGCGGCCGGCGTGGGCGATCCACTGCCCGACGACGTTGTCCGCGCCATGCTCGTCCTGCGTGCGAACACACTCGCCGTCGGCCTTTCCGGGGTCCGCGTGGA
>DASVEH010000121.1:0-2859 GCA_036380655.1 Candidatus Limnocylindria bacterium
GATGCCGTCGCCGCTGGCGTCGGCGAAGGAGCGTGGATAGATCTGATACACGACGCCGCGGCGCCACCAGTCGCTCACCGCGGGCCTCCGAGGTGGCGCTCCGCCGGGAGGCAGACGATGAATTCGAGCGAGCCCTGGGCCGTGAATCGGGCTTCGGGGAGGGCGCTTGCCGCGAGGGCGAAGGTCACCCCACGCGTCAACGGCAGGGACCGGCTCGGCCCGTGGAGTATCCCGCTTCCCTCGACCACGACCCCGACCGCGAACGAAGGGTCGATCGGCAGCGCCACGTCCCGGCCGGTGACCTCGACCCGCAGCGCCCGGAAGTAGGGGTCCGCCGCCGGACCGAGCAGCGGCGCCAGGCGCAGGCCGTCGTGCTCCGCTGGCCGTCCGGCTGCCTGCCGCAGGTCGCCCGGCGCATCGGTCCTGAAGAAGTCGATGGCGCGATCCCAGCCGAGCCCCAGCGAGGCGTCAGCGGCGCCGATCGGGAAGCCGCGCGTCTCGGCGACGACCGAGAAGTCGGTCGGTTCCTGCACCTCGAGGATGAATGTTCCGGCGCCGATCGCGTGTGGCACGCCGCCCGGGATGAGAAAGGCGTCGCCGCGAGCCACGGTGTAGGCGACCAGGGCCTCCAGCAGCGCGCTGGCATCACCGCTTTCGATCCACTCGCGGAGCGTGGATGGCGCCACCGGCTCGCGGAAGCCGGCCCATACGGTGTGCTGCGGGTCGTCGTCGCGGACGCCGAGGACGACCCATGCCTCCGTCTTGCCGAACGGCGATCCCAGCAGCCGTGCAGCGTCCGGGCGTGTTGGATGGCAGTGGACCGGCAGCCGCTCGGCGGCATCCAGGAGCTTGACCAGCACACCGAGTGACGGCACCGCGCCCTCGAGAAGCGCCGCCCCGGTGAGGGCCTCCGGCTCGGCGCGCAGCACTTCGTCCAGGAGGCGCTGGCGCCCCTCGATCTCCACGCTGCTGACGCCCGCCGGTTGCCCAGCTGCGCCGGGCGGGTGCCAGGTGGACGTGGCGGAGCCGACCCAGTCTTCGGGGCGGTCGTCATCGGTCGCCTGCGGCAGGCCCCGGAACGCGTCGAGGAGGCGGCCGCCCCGGTAGAAGCGGAGGTTGCGATTCGGCGTCAGCGGGATCGGGTCTCGCAGCGCATCGGCGAGCGGGGTCATCGGCGGCGACCGTAGCACAGCGATCACCAACGTCGACGCGGCCAGCCTCTACGATAGGCGGACCCGCCCCTCGAGGAGCCCACTCCGTCACATGAGCCCGCCCGACGCGCCGATCCTCGGCATCGACATCGGCGGCACGAAGCTGGCGATCGGCCTGGCGACGCCGGACGGCCGCCTCCTGGCCGAGATCCGGCGGCCGAGCGACGCGCACCACGGGCCGGACGCGATGATCGACCGCATCATCGGACTGTCGCGCGAGGTCGTGGCGGATGCCGGCTGGTCGATCGATCGGCTCGATGCGGTCGGCGTCGGCTGTGGCGGGCCGCTCGATCCCTGGCGGGGCGTGATCCGCAACGCGCTCAACCTGCCCGGCTGGATCGACATTCCGCTCGTCACCAGGCTGGAGTCGGCCTTCGGCCGCCCCACCTTCGTGGACAACGACGCGAACGCGGCCGCGCTCGGCGAGCAGCGCTTCGGCGCCGGGCGTGGCGTGCGGAACCTGGTGTATCTCACCGTCTCGACCGGAGTGGGCGGCGGCCTGGTGCTGGACGATCGGCTCTATCACGGCGAGAACGGCAACGGCGGAGAGCTCGGCCACATCAGCGTGCAGGTCGGCGGTCGGCCGTGCCACTGCGGGTCGAGCGGCTGCATCGAGACGTACTGCTCGGGCACGAACATCGCGGCGCGGGCCCGGGAGGCACTCGCCGGCGATCCCTCCGGCCCGCTGGCCGCGCGGGAGCGCTCTGCCATCACGGCCGAGGACGTCGCTGCCGCGGCACGGGACGGTGACCCGCTGGCGCGCGCCGTCTGGGACGAGACGATGGAGCTCCTCGCCGGGGGCATCGTGAGCATCATCCACGCCTTCAACCCGCGCCTGGTCGTGCTCGGTGGGGGAGTTACGCGGGCAGGCGACCTGCTCTTCGAGCCGGTGCGGCGCATCGTGGCCGAGCGCACCATGCCCTGGCTGGCGGAGGTGGTGGACGTGGTTCCGGCGGAGCTCGGCGAGCTGACCGGGGTGCTCGGCGCGGTCGCCATCGCGCTCGACCGGCTGGAGCCGATGCCATCCCTGCACGCTTCGGTGCAGGCGGGATGACCGGCAGCGACGCCTACCGGCGCGAGTGGGACGAGCATCTTCGCGTGGCCGCCGACGCGGCCGCCCTGCTGCCGATGGTGGAGCGCATGGCGGACCGGCTCTGCGATGCCCTCGGTCGAGGCGGCAAGCTGATCGTCTTCGGGAACGGCGGCAGCGCTGCCGACGCGCAGCACTTCGCCGGCGAGCTGCTCGGCCGCTTCCGGGCCACGCGCCGCCCCCTGCCGGCCATCGCGCTCAGCACCGACCCATCGGTGGTGACCTGCATCGCCAACGACTTCAGCTACGACGGTCTCTTCGCGCGCCAGGTGGCCGCCCTGGCGCAGCCGGCCGACGTGGTGCTGGGGATCACGACCAGTGGCCGGAGCGAGAACGTGGTGCAGGGCCTCCGAGCGGCGCGGGAGCGCGGCGCCGTGGTGATGGCCTGGACCGGCCGGGACGCCGGCCCGGCCGGTGAGGCGGCCGACCTGGTGCTGGCCGTCCCGTCGGCGACGACCGCCCGCATCCAGGAGATGCACACCCTTGCCATGCACACCATCTGCGTCGCCATCGACGACTGGGTCGCCGCCGGCGGAGGGCCTGCGTGACGGTCGGAGG
>DASVEH010000122.1:0-8003 GCA_036380655.1 Candidatus Limnocylindria bacterium
CAGCTCCTCGATCGCCTCGTCGTGCGGCGCGTGCTCGCGGTTGCCGTAGGTGGACTCGACCACGACGTCATCCGCGTGGGCGATGGGGGTCGGATCGCGCAGGATCGGGGTGTCGTTGCGGCCCAGGTCGCCGGAGAAGACGAGCGTTCGGGACTCGGCGCCGTCGGTCACGCGCATCTCGACGATCGCGGAGCCGAGGATGTGCCCGGCGTCGTGGAGGATGACGGACACGCCGTCGGTGACCGAGATCTCGGCGTTGTAGTCGGCCCCCCGGAACTGCTGCATCGTCTTCTCGACGTCCTTTTGGTCGTAGAGCGGGGTTCGGGTCTCGGTCTTGCCCTCCGGCGGCGCGTTGCGCAGCCGCTCCGGCAGCGTCTCGTCGTCCGTCTCCTGCGCGGCGGCCTCCGAGGCGGCAACGACTTCAGCCGCCTCGCGGGCGTGGCGCTTGTTCCAACGCTCGGTGAACTCGACCTGCAGCTTGGCCGAGTCGAGGAGGACGATCTCGGCGAGATCGGCGGTCGCGTGGGTGGCGTGGATCGGGCCTCCGAAGCCGGCCCTGACGAGCGCGGGAAGGCGCCCGCAATGGTCCAGGTGCGCGTGGGTCAGGACCGCGGCATCGAGCGACGCGGCCTCGAACGCGAACGGCAGCAGGTTGCGCTCTGTCTCCTCGGGGGATCCCTGGAACATGCCGCAGTCCACCAGGACGCGGCGCTCGCCGACGGTCACAAGGAACTGGGAGCCGGTCACGCAGCCGGCGGCGCCGAGGAACTGGATGGTGATGCTCACGATGTCTCCAGCGGGTCGGGGACGAGGATCAGCCCTTCGAGCGCGCCGTCCCGTACGCGACCGATGAAACGTCCCCCGACGCCGGCGGCGTCATCCGCGAGGCTGGCAGGATCGATGCCGACCGTGAGGGCGAATCCCTCGCAGGAGCTCGCCTGGCCGTCGCACAGCCGGACTTCGTCGCCGATGACGCGGACGGTGCCCTCGAGCCAGATCCAGCCCGGGGGCTCCTCCTCGGCCGCGACCGACGGATCGAACGTCTCGTCCGCCTTCGGCTCGTGGACGATCATGCCGCTCGTGCAACCGGTCAGAGGCTCGGCGTCCGCGGGAACTCGCCCGCGGACCTCCGTGTCTGAGCCCACGATGACGCTGGCCGGGTCGTCCGGCGCCGGCCGGCTCGTGAACGCGACGAGGCCCCCCTCCGCCGGCCCGCCGAGCAGCGTGCCATCGGGGGCATAGGTCGCGCCGTCGCCGGGGTCGACGAACCGACGCGTCTGCGGACACCACGCCACCAGCTCTCCCAGCGTCCCCGCTAGCTGTGGCCGTTGGGCGTCGATCACCCAGACCCCGGCGTCCGCGTCGTTGACCACGAAGACCGGACGTCCGTCGTCGAGCAGGACGGCCGAGGCCGTTCCGTTGGGCGGTACCGCCAGCACCCCGCGATCGCCGCCCACCGGCGTCGCGATGCCCCCGAAGATGTACGCATAGCCGATGGCCATGACGCCGACGGCGACGATCCCGAGTCCGATCAGCAGCCGTCGGCCGAGGTCACGCATCGGCTCGATCATGCCACGCGCGGCCGTATCATCGGCGCATGGCCTACCCGATCGAGCCACCGATCGAGCCGATGCTCGCCAAGCCGACGGCGGCCATCCCGGACGGGGAGGGCTGGATCTACGAGCCGAAGTGGGACGGCTTTCGCGCCCTCGTCTTCCGCGATGGTGCCGACGTCTACCTCCAGTCGCGCGATCTGAAGCCGCTCAACCGCTACTTTCCCGAGCTGGAGGAGCCGATCCGCGCCGTGGGCGGTCCGGACGCCCGGTTCGTGCTCGACGGAGAGGTCGTCATCGCGCGACCCGACGGCGGCCTCGACTTCGACTCGCTCCTGATTCGCATCCACCCGGCAGCCTCCCGCGTGAAGCTGCTGGCGGCGGAGTCGCCCGCCTCGTTCGTCGCCTTCGACTGCCTCGCCGACGGGGGCGAGACGCTCGGCGACGCTCCCTTCGCCGTTCGCCGAGGGCGCCTGGAGCGCCTCCTCTCCGGCGCACCCGACGAGGTCAGGCTGACTCCCTCGACGACGGACCCGGGCACCGCGCAGCACTGGTTCGACGTGTTCGAGGGCGCGGGCCTCGACGGCGTCATCGCAAAGCGCGCGGACGGCCGCTACGAGCCGGGCAAGCGGACGATGGCCAAGATCAAGCACCTGCGAACGGCCGACTGCGTCGTCGCCGGATTCCGTTGGCACAAGAACGGGCCCGGGACGCTCATCGGCTCGCTCATGCTCGGCCTCTACAACGACGCCGGCGACCTCCAGTCGGTTGGCGTCACCTCGTCGTTCACCATGGCGAAGCGCGCGGAGCTCGTCGAGTTCCTGGAGCCGTATCGGTCCGGCGGCCTCGACGATCACCCGTGGCGCGACTGGGCGGTCGCCGAGGCATCCGCCGCCGAGCAGGGCCGCCGCCTGCCTGGCGCGCAGTCCCGCTGGAACCGCGGCAAGGACCTGTCGTGGGAGCCGCTGCGCCCCGAGCTCGTCTGCGAGGTCGCCTTCGACCACCTCCAGCGCGACCGCTTCCGCCACGCGACGACGTTTCGCCGCTGGCGCCCGGACCGCTCGCCCGCGGACTGCCGCTACGACCAGCTCGAGGAGACCCCGCCGGCGCTCCTCGCCGACCTGTTCGGGGACTGAGCCGCGCCGGCGGTACACTGCCGGCTGGTCGTGTGCCCACCTTCAACCAGGGAGATCGCCTCGTGTCCGTCCTCGCTGATCCGACTGCCGCCGTCAACGACCTTGCCGACCGCTTCTGGGAGGGCGTCCTCGAGCGAGATCCGACGTGGGCGACGCTCCTCGGCGACGAGCGATTCAACGATCGCTGGCCGGATCTCGGGGCGTCCGGCCGCGCGGCGGACGAGGCGGCGTACCGGGCCACGCTCGACGAGGCGCGGGCCATCCCCGCCGAGGGCCTCGAGCCGGAGCAGGTGATCACCCGCGACCTCCTCATGCTCGTCGCGGAGAACCACCTCGAGGCGCTTGCCCAGAAGCAGTACCAGCTCGCGATCGACCACATGAGCGGGCCGCAGATCTGGCCATCGGAGATGGCGCAATACCAGCCGGCCGACACCCCGGAGCGGCTCGAGCGGCTGCTCACCCGATTCGCCGCCTACCCGGAGCTCATCGAGCAGTACGTGAGCACGCTCGAGGAGGGCGTCGGCGATCGCCGCACGGCCGCCTCCGTGCCGGTGCGCCGCGCGATCGAGCAGATCGAGCGCCTGCTCGAGATGCCCGCTGCCCAGTCGCCCACGGTCACGATGGTGCCGATGGCCGACGACGATCGGCCGCAGGTCGTCGCCGCGGTCGAGCAGCACATCTATCCGGGCCTCCACCGCCTGCGCGACTACCTCGTCGAGGGCTACGAGCCGCACGCCCGCCAGGAGCCGGGCATCTCGGCCACGCCCGGCGGCGATGCCGCCTATCGGCTCGCGATCCGCATGCAGACCACGGTCGACACGACCGCCGAGGAGGTCCACGCCTTCGGGCTCGCCGACCTGGCCGCGATCGAGGAGGAGAAGGACGAGATCGCCCGGCGCCTCGGCCATGCCGACCGCCACGCGCTGCGCGAAGCCCTCGTCGTGGATCCGGCAAACCATACGGACGACCCGGCCGAGCTCGTGCGCCTGGCGCAGGAGCAGACGGAGCGTGTGTACGCAGCCGCGCCGCGCTACTTCGGCCGCCTGCCGTCCGCGAACTGCCTCGTGAAGGCGGTCGAGCCGTACCGCGAGGCCGATTCCCCGCCCGCCTTCTACATCCCTCCCACGATGGATGGCTCGCGCCAGGGGCAGTACTACATCAACACCTACCATCCCGGGGAGCGCGAGCTCCACAAGGTCGCCGCCATCACCTTCCACGAGGCGACGCCCGGCCACCACTTCCAGATCGGCATCGAGATGGAGCTCCAGGGGCTGCCGAAATTCCGCATCCTCGGCGCACGGATGGCCGGCTCCGCCTACGTCGAGGGATGGGGCCTGTACACCGAGCGCCTCGCCGACGAGATGGGCCTGTATGCCTCCGAGCAGGAGCGCCTCGGCATGCTCGACGCGCAGTCCTTCCGGGCCGCGCGCCTGGTCGTCGACTCCGGCCTGCACGCCATGGGCTGGACGCGCGACGAGGCGATTGCCTTCATGCACGAGCGTGGCTCGCTGCCGATGGTCGACGCCGCGATCGAGGTGGACCGATACACCGTCTGGCCCGGCCAGGCGCTCTCCTACAAGCTCGGTCAGCGCGAGATCGAGCGTGCCCGCGCCGATGTCACCGCCGCCATGGGAGACCGCTTCGACCTGCGGGCCTTCCACGACGAGGTGATCGGCCACGGCTCGCTGCCCCTCGCGACCCTTCGGTCGCAGATCCTCGGCTGGGTCGAGGCAAGCGTTTCCGACTCAGCCTGAGGCCGCCTCTACCGGCTCGCTCGCATGGCGGAGGGCCCAGGCGAGGACGACGACCGCGGCAGCGCTTCCGATGCCTGCAATGGCGAAGGTGGCCTGGAGGCCGATGCCCTTCGCCAGTAGCCCGCCGATCGCCGGCCCGATGACCTGTGCCAGGCCGAAGACGATCGCCACGAGAAGGCCCTGCGCGGTCGCGGCGGCCCCGGCCGGGGCGTGCCGCGACACGTAGATGACGCCGCCCACCAGGAAGAGTGCGAAGGCGCCGCCGTGGAGGAGCATCGAGAGGATCACCACCAGCGGGTCGCGCGTGACGACGATGGCGGCGGCCCGTAACGCGAAGAGGATCGTCCCGGCCAGGAGCAGCCGGTCCAGGCCGACGCGGCGCAGCAGCAGCGGGAAGGCGAGCATGATCGGCACTTCGACGAAGGCGCCGAGCGCCCAGGCGATCCCCACGAGCGACTGCGGGGCGCCCACCTCGCCCAGGTGAATCGAGAAGAACGCGTTGATGGTCGTGCTCGACGTCCAGGTGATGAGCACCACGGCGAGGAAGCGCACCAATGTCGGATTCCGCAGGACCGCTCCGATCGCCGTGAGGCGCGCCAGCGGTGCGGTCGTCGGGCGCGATCTGATCCGGAGCCCGACGATCGCGGTGGCGATCAGCGTCGGCACCAGGATGAGGAACATGCCCCGGGCACCTATGCGCTCCATGGCCCAACCGGTCAGCACCACCGCGACGATGAACGAGCCGGAGCCCCATACCCGGAACCGTGCGTACCCGCCTCGGCCGCCGGTCACCTCGAGTGCCCGCGCGTCGAGGATCGGCATGATGCCGGACATCGCGAGCGCCAGTCCGGCTGCGGCCAGCGCGATCGGCCACGTGCCGGTGACGAAGGCCAGCGCGGAGGCGGCCAGGACCGCGCAAACAGCTGCCACGGCAAGAATCGGTCGGGCAGAACCGCATCGGTCCGCGGTCGCTCCCCACAGGGGCGACCCGAGCATCGCGGCGGCGGCATACAGCGCCGAGAGCAGCCCGATTGCGTCGAGCCCGAGACCCAGCGAGGCGTAGTACACAGGCAGGTAGGGAGTTAGCGCGCCGATCGCCATGTAGAGCGCGATGAAGCAGGCGACAACGGGCCACGCCTGGGATCGTTCCGGTGGCGAGCCGACTGCTGGGGAGCGGAGGCTCACGCCTGCCAGGGGTCGTAGTCGGGATCCGGCGGCTCGGCCGCCGGTCGCAGCTCCTCGGGCACGTTCCGGAGGTTGACGCGAACGCGCCACCACACCTTGTACCGGCCCCGCATGGCGTCCACCAGCACGTCCTCGGGGTCGCGGACCGAAGCCGCAGCCTCGGGGTGGCGCTGGCGCCAGCGATCGAGCCCGGCGAGCGCATCAGTCTTGTCGGCCGCCTGGCTGATGACCAGCAGCGGCTGGGTGGAGCGGCGGCGCCCGGTGGGCGGCACCGTGCCGTCGGCATTGCGGGCCGGCGCCGACGGCATGGCCGGCGCAACCGACCCGGCGCGGCCTCGGGGGGCGGACGGGTCGGGTACGGGGCCCTCCGGCGGCCTGCGCCGCTTCGAGGGCTGGACGCGCGGCGGCTCGCCTGCCTGCTTTGCGTAGTGGGGCGGCCAGGGGGCGTCCCCGAGCCCTTCCGCCTCGTGGCGCCGGACGAGCTCGAGGAGCGGGTCGAGGGAGAAGGCCTCGTCATCGATCCCCGCGCCGACGTCGCCGAGCTTCTCGAAGCGGGCCGGCACGGATCGCAGGGTGAAATCTCCGAGCTCGGCGTCGGGCACCTCGTCCCAGGTCAGCGGCGCGCTCACGGTCGCCTCCGGCCGCGGCCGGACCGAGTACACCGAGGCCACCGTGCGGTCCTTCGCGTTCTGGTTGTAATCGAGGAAGACGCCGTGGCGCTCCTCCTTCCACCACTTGGAGGTCGCGATGGACGGCGCGCGTCGCTCGACTTCCCGGGCCAGCGCCAGCGCGGAGCGGCGCACGTCGGAGAAGCCCCAGCGTGGCTCGATCCGCACGTAGACGTGGATGCCGCGTGAGCCGGAGGTCTTGGGCCAGCCGGTGTAGCCGAGCTCCTCGAGCACCTCGCGGACGACGAGAGCCACCGAGCGCACGTCGGCCCACGGCACGCCCGGCCCCGGATCGAGGTCGACACGCAGCTCGTCGGGATGCTCGAGGTCGCCGGATCGGGTCGGATGCGGGTTGAGATCGATGCAGCCCATGTTCACCACCCACGCCAGCGCAGCCGAATTGTCGACCACCACCTCGTCGGCGGTGCGGCCGGACGGAAAGGACAGCTCGACGGTGCGCACGAAGTCGGGCACCGATTTGGGCGCGCGCTTCTGGAAGAACGCCTCGCCGCCGGCGCCGTCGACGAAGCGCTTGAGCGCCATCGGCCGATCCCGCACGCCCAGCAGGGCGCCATCCGCCACCGCGAGGTAGTAGCGGACGAGATCCATCTTGGTGATGCCGGCCTCGGCGAAGAAGATCTTGCCGGGATTGCTGATGGTGACCTCGTGGCCGTCGAGGGCCAGCGTCTCCGACTCGGTGCGTGCCATGGGCGACAAGGGTAGCCTGCACGCCAAGGCGGGCACGACCCTTGCGAGCCGGAGCCAGCGATGATCGAACGAGCCAAACGCCTCCTTCGCTCACTCGACGAGTGGAGCACGCGTCACGGGATCACGCGCATCTCGCGTCGGGCGCTGACCGGATTCCTCGCGCACGAGGGGCTCCAGTACGCCGGCAGCATGGCCTACTTCGGCGTCCTCTCCATCTTCCAGCTGCTCGTCCTCGGCATCGTGGTCGGCTCCTACGTCCTCGGGGAGGGCGAGGCGCGCGACTTCGTGATCGAGCAGGTACGGGCCGGGACGCCCCTCGACGCCGACACGATCGCCGGCGTGATCGATGCCGCCATCGAATCGCGCGGCAGCATGACGATCATCAGCTTCGCGTTCCTGCTCTGGAGCGGGCTCGGTATCTTCTCGGCACTGTCCAACGGCATCAGCCGCGTCTTCGACAACGCCCCCCCACGCCCGTTCCTGAAGGACAAGCTGATCGGCGTTCTCCTCATGACGCTCACCGGGCTGCTCGCCGTCGCCTCGTTGCTCATCGGCATCGCGACGGGCATCCTGCAGAGCGCCGCGCGCGACGTGCTCGCGCGCGTTCCCGGCGGCGGCACCGCCGTCTGGCTCATCGGCCTCTTGGTTCCGATCCTCCTGATCTTCATCGCGTTCTGGGTCATCTACCGGGTGGTGCCCAACCGGCCGGTCCGCTGGTCCGAGGTCCTGCCGGGTGCCATCGCGGCGGGCCTCCTGTGGACCGTGCTGCGGTTCGGCTTCACCTGGTACGCCACCAGCATCGCCGATTACGACAGCGCCTTCGGACCAATCTCGACCGGCATCACCCTGCTCGTCTTCCTCTACTTCGCGAGCGTCATCGTGCTGCTCGGGGCGGAGTTCGCCCGCGCCGGCGCCATCGAGGACGAGATCGGAGCCATCGCTGCCGCCGATCCCCGGTTCCTACCCGTTCCCGTCGAGCCTCCGCCGGGGCCGGCGGCG
>DASVEH010000123.1:0-2719 GCA_036380655.1 Candidatus Limnocylindria bacterium
GGAAGCCGAGGGCGGGGAGCGCGGTCGCGAGCCGATCCTGGCGTTCGTCGGACCGCCAGGGGTCGGTAAGACCAGCCTGGGCCAGAGCATCGCGCGGGCGATGGGCCGCAAGTTCGTGCGCATGAGCCTGGGCGGCATCCACGACGAGGCCGAGATCCGCGGCCATCGGCGCACCTACATCGGCGCGCTGCCGGGCCGGGTCATCCAGAACATCAAGACGGCGGGTTCGGCGAACCCGGTCTTCATGCTGGACGAGATCGACAAGGTCGGCATGGACTTCCGTGGCGATCCGTCATCGGCGCTGCTCGAGGTGCTCGATCCCGAGCAGAACAACAGCTTCCAGGACAACTACCTGGAGGTGCCGTTCGACCTCTCCAAGGTCCTCTTCATCGCCACGGCCAACATGCTCGACACCATCCCGGCCGCCCTGCGCGACCGGATGGAGGTGATTCAGCTGCCCGGCTACACGCAGCTGGAGCGGGTCCGCATCGCGGAGCGCTTCCTGGTGCCGAAGCAGCTCGAGAACCACGGGCTCACCGCCGAGAACCTCGTGTTCGAGGAGGCCGCGCTCGTTCGCCTGATCCAGGCGTTCACCCGCGAGGCCGGCGTCCGGAACCTGGAGCGCGAGATCGCCAACGTGGCCCGCAAGGTCGCCCGCCGCGTGGCGAGCGACCCGGAGACCAAGGTCGTCGTGAAGCCTGAGGACCTCGAGGAGTACCTCGGGCCGGGCCGGTTCGAATACGGTGAGCTGGAGGCCGAGGACCAGATCGGCATGGTGACCGGGCTCGTCGTCAGCGACGCGGGCGGGGACATCGTGCAGGTCGAGGCGACGCGCATGGACGGCAAGGACGACTTCCTGCTGACCGGCCAGCTCGGCGACGTGATGAAGGAATCGGCGCGAGCCGGGATGAGCTACATCCGGGCACGCACGAAGGAGCTCGGCATCGATCCGGGCGCCTTCGAGAAGACGACCGTCCACATCCACGTCCCTGCGGGCGCCACTCCGAAGGATGGTCCCAGTGCCGGCGTCACCATGGCCACGGCCATGGCGAGCCTGCTGACCCAGAAGCCGGTCCGGCGCGACCTGGCCATGACGGGCGAGATCACGCTTCGCGGCCGGGTCCTGCCGATCGGCGGGCTGAAGTCCAAGCTCCTCGCCGCGCACCTCGCCGGCGTGAAGACGGTGCTCATCCCGCAGCGCAACGAGAAGGATCTCGTCGACGTTCCCGACGAGGTGCGTCAGCAGCTCCGGATCGTGCCGGTCGAGAACATGGACCAGGTCCTGGCCGAGGCGCTCATCGAGGCGCCCCGGTCGGCGGCCCGGATCAAGGCCGAGCGCCAGGAGCGTCAGCAGCGCGTCGCGCGGCGACCGCGTCGGGCGCGCAAGCCGGCGGAGCCGCCGATCGCGGCCGCCGGCGACCAGCCGTCCGACCAGCCGCCGGCGGGTCAGCCGGCCTGACCAGCTGGTGACACCGATGTATCGGCGAGATGACGCCCGGGAGTCACCCCGGGCGTCCCTCGTTCGACCGATGAGTGCGTAGGGCCGATGGAATACAAGGACTACTACGCGATCCTCGGCGTCCCCAAGACGGCGAGCCAGGCCGAGATCAAGAAGGCCTATCGCAAGCTGGCCCGCGAGCTCCATCCGGACACCAACAAGGATCCGGCCGCCGAGAAGCGGTTCAAGGACGCCAACGAGGCGCATGCCGTCCTGGCCGATCCGGAGAAGCGGAAGCAGTACGACGAGCTGGGGGCGAACTGGCAGGCCTATCAGCAGGCGGGGTACGGCTCCGGCGGCGCGACCGATTGGGCCGGCTTCGGTGGTGCACCGGGCGGAACACGGTGGAGCTACCGCACCGCATCGGCGGAGGAGATGGGCGGCTTCAGCGACTTCTTCCGCCAGTTCTTCGGCGGTGCCGCGGGCGGCGGTGGAAGCCCGTTCGGCGGCTCGACCGGCGGTGGCTTCGACTACGTCGACCTCTCCGACCTGGGTGGTGGCGGGCGTCGGGCGCGAGCCATCCCTTCGGTGCAGGCCTCCGCGGAGGTCAGCCTCGCCGAAGTCGCCACCGGCGCGGAGCGGATGGTCGACGTCAACGGAAAGCGGCTCCACGTCAAGATCCCCGCCGGTGTCGGTGATGGCTCCAAGGTGAAGCTGAGCGGCGCCGTCCACGGGGGCGACCTCGTCATCTCGGTCCGCGTCCAGCCGGATCCCCGCTTCGAGCGGGACGGCAGCGACCTGCGGACCGAGCTCCCGCTTACCCTGGCCGAGGCGCTCCTGGGCGCCGAGGTGCCGGTCCGCACGCCGACCGGCAGCGTGAAGCTGCGGATCCGCCCGAACACCCAGAACGGCCAGGAGATTCGCGTCAAGGGCCGTGGGCTGCCGAAGCGCGGCTCATCCCAGAAGGGCGACCTGGTGGTGATCACCCGGGTCGTGCTTCCCAGGCTGGATGACGAGACGCGGGCCAGCTTCGAGCAGATCCTGGCCGCCACGCCGCAACCCGACCCCCGACAGAAGCTGAGCTAGACCGATGCGAACCGATCGATTCACCCAGCGCGCGACCGAGGCGATCGTGAGCGCGCAGCAGCTCGCCGAGGCGGAGGGCCACGCCCAGCTCGAGGTCGCGCACCTGCTCCTCGTGCTGGTCGACCAGCCGGACGGCGTCGTTCCCGCCGTCCTGGGCCGCATCGGCGTCCCGCCCGCCGACGTCGCGGCGAAACT
>DASVEH010000124.1:0-3216 GCA_036380655.1 Candidatus Limnocylindria bacterium
GAACCCGCTGTGCGGGCCGCGCGGCGCGGCGGCGACCTATGGCCCCCAGAAGGGCGCCGATCCGCCCACGGTGGCCGCGCTGGATGCGGCGCTGGCGACCTACGGCAAGGCGATCGAGAAGGCCACCGGGCGGCTGGTGGCCGACCTTCCCGGCGCGGGCGCCGCCGGAGGGACGACCGCGGGCCTCATCGGCCTTGCACAGGCGACCGTGCGGCCCGGCGTGGAGGTCGTGGCCGAGCTCGTCGGCCTGGCCGAGGCGCTCGAGACGGCGGACCTCGTGATCACCGGCGAGGGACGCGCCGACGAGCAGACGCTCCAGGGCAAGACGGCGACGGGTGTCGCGACACTCGCGCGGCCGCGTGCCACACCGGTGGCGCTGCTGTGCGGGGCGCTGGGGGACCGCGCCGAGGCGCTCGACGCCGCGATGAGCCTGGCCGTCGTGCAGCCGATCATCGATCGACCCATGTCGCTCGACGAGGCGATGGCCAGCACCGGCCCGCTGCTCAAGGCGGCGGCGGGACGGCTGGCGCGCACGGTCGGCATCGGCCTGGAGCTGGCGCGCCGCTAGGCGCGCGTCGGCCGGTGGCGCGCGGTCCGAGCCCGCAGAAGCGGGCTGCCGATCGGCGGAAGCGGCGGCGGCTGGCCGAGGTCGTGCTCGATCGGCTGGGGGAGCGTTACGACCACCCGAGCTGGGCCGGCCCGCGTGTCGACGCCGTGAGTGAGCTGGTCCTGACGATCCTGTCCCAGAACACCGCCGACGTGAACTCGTTCCGTGCGTTCACCGCCCTGCGCGAGCGGTACGCGACGTGGGACGAGGTGCTCGCCGCACCGACCGACGAGCTGGAGGACGTGATCCGTCCCGGCGGCCTGGCGCCCACCAAGTCGAAGCGCATCCAGCACGTCCTGGCGGAGGTGTTCGAGGCGACCGGCGGAACCTGGGACCTGTCGTTCCTGCGGGAACGGCCGCTCGAGGAGGCTCGCGGGTGGCTGACCTCGCTCCCCGGGATCGGGCGCAAGACCGCGTCGATCGTCCTGCTCTTCAACTTCGGTCGGGCGGCGATGCCGGTCGACACGCACGTCCATCGCGTTGCCTGGCGCCTGGGCATGTTCCCGCGCAACACGCCGCTGGAGCGCGCCCACGGCCTCCTCGAGGAGGTGCTCGAGCCGCCGCAGATGTACCCGTTCCACGTCGAGATGATCCGCCACGGTCGTGACACCTGCCGGGCGCCGCGACCCATCTGCGGGCTGTGTCCGCTGACCGACGTGTGCGCCTACTTCGAGCTGGCGGCGCGCGGGAAGGCGCCGATGGCGCCGGTCCCGAGGTCGAAGGCCGACCCCGACGCGCCGCCGCGCTTCCACGACGAGCTCATCCACGGCTGGATGCCGCCGGAGACGCAACCGGCGGAGTGAGGTGGTCAGGTCGGGCTGTCGGCCTCGTCGTCAGGCCCTTCGCCGCCATGCTTCGGCCGCGCGGCATACCACTCGTGGAACTCCGCGCATCGGCCGTCCGGGCCGAACCGCAGCACCCAGACGTTGTCGTAGTCGGTGAGGACCTTGCCGGTTCCGGCATCGAAGAACCGCGTCCGCCCGTGAGTAACGACCACGTCATCGTCGATGGCGATCGGCTCATACCGAGCGTCGTAGGCGCTCACCGCGAAGGCATCCTTCTCGGCCATCCACTCGGCGGTGATCGCGGAGCGGCCCTGCGCGCGGACGCCGAAGGGATAGGACCACGTCGCATCCTCCGTCCACAGATCCGCGATCTCGGCCTCGTCGTACGACTGCCAGGCGCGGACGTAGGCATCCAGCCAGCGCTGGACCGTGGCGCGATCCGGCGTCACCGTCCCCGGCCGCGGGGCGTGCCATCCGGGGAGCGGCGGACGGTTCGCCGCCGTCCGCGGGTCGTCGGATTCCATGCGCCATTATCGCGATCGTCCCGCACCGGGCGGATCGCCGTCGCGCCGCACGGCTCGACGATCTCGACGGCCCGCCTGACCCGGCACGCCGGCTGCGGTGTGAGCCGGCATGGATGAGCAGCGCGCCTGTCCGAGCTGCGGGGAGCCGGTCGGCGACACCGATACCGTCTGCCCGAACTGCGGCGAGACCCTCGTCGGCGGCTGATCGGCCCTGGTTTCGCCGGCCGGGGGATTGGGCTAGAATCGGCGCTCGCGCACGCGCCGAAGTAGCTCAGGGGTAGAGCATCGGTTTCGTAAACCGACGGTCGTGGGTTCGAATCCCACCTTCGGCTCCATTCATTCGAGCGTGGATCGCCTCCATCGCGGGCTCCGGAGGCTCGGGCCGGAGCCCGTTGACCACCGACTTGACCACTACGGAAGGGAGAGCCGCCGGTGGAGGAGCTCGCTCGAGACGCTCGTCAGTACGGCGCCCTGATCGAGGCCGCCGGAATCGTCGCGAGCCTCATGGTCACGATCGTCCCTGCGGTCATTGCCTCGCGGTCCCTCGGTGCAGCGAACGAGCAAGCCAAGGCCTCGGCCAAGCAGGAGCTCGTCCGGCTCCGCGCGTCTCGGGCGCGACGCGACAACCGAGGCAAGCTGCCGCCGCTCGACGAGACGTAGCCGGCGGAACCTACGACAGACGTCGCAGCTGAGCGGCGGGCATCTGTCGCTTCACGGGACCGATACTCCCGGGGAGTATGTGGACACGTCGTCGTCGTGCATTGCGCACCACGACAGGAGTTCGCACACCGAGGAGACCCCATCATGAAACGACCAATCCGCGCCATCCTCTACGGCCTCGCCATCTGGTGGGCCTGGGGGCTGATCGTCATCCCGGCCGGGGAGCTGCTGCCCGAGTCCATCACCTCGCTCCCGTCCTTCGCGCTGGCGCGCCTCCTCGTCCTCGTGCTCCTTGTCGTCGGCTTCGCGGTCGATTACCTGCGCCGCATCGAGGTCAGCGACGCGCGCGAGGGTCTCACCGTCGGCGTCACGTGGATGGGCCTCATGATCCTCAACGACCTCGGGCACTTCCTCCTGATGGGCGAGCCGGGTTCGGACATTGGCCTCTACCTGGCGGCGTCGGCTCCGCTGTACGTGTTCATCCCGCTCATCACGGTGGCGCTTTTCGGCCGATTGGTGAGCTCGGAGCGTCGCGGTATCTGACCCACCCGTGGCGACTGCCACGTGCCAGTCCTCGCGGGTTCGGGGGAGCCCGAGTGACACGCGAGCCGTCCGGGCCGTGACTGCCCCGGAGGAGCTC
>DASVEH010000125.1:0-2802 GCA_036380655.1 Candidatus Limnocylindria bacterium
GTGCTGCCCGGCGGATCTGCCGGCGCCGCGCAGCTCCACGTCGCGCGGACCGTCTGCCGGCGGGCCGAGCGCGAGGCGATCACGCTGGCCCGCGACGAGCCGATCGGGGAGCACGTCCTCCCCTACCTGAACCGCCTGTCGGACGCGCTTTTCGTGATGGCCCGCTACGAGAACCACGAGCGCGGCGTGGACGAGCCGCTCTGGCAGCCGGGCCTCTGAGCGGAACCCCCTCAGGCCAGGAGCTCGACCTCGACGGGGCCGCTGGCTCGCGCATCAGCTGCGTCGACCGAGGCGCGCCCGTCGTCGATCGTGATCAGTCCCTCGACGCCTCCGATCCGGCTTCGATACGACCCGCCGCGCGGTAGCGCCAGCGGCCAGTCGAACTCGACCGAACCGTCGCGCAGCTCCCCGCGCAACGTGACCGGTCGACCGAGCAGCTCGGAAGCGGTGGCGAGGTCCCCGGCCGTGATCGCGGCTCGGATGTCGGAGCTGCGCACCGCGCGTCCGCCGAGCGTGAAAGGCGGCACCACGACGAGGTCGAAGCCGCGTTCGCGCCCAAGCTCAGCGAGCGCGTCCGGCGTTCCGCGGCGCTCGAAGCCGAACGCCGCGTCGGGGGTCATGAGCAGGCCGGCCAACGAGGTGGCGGCCTGGATCTGCCCCACGAACGCGTCGTACGGCGTGCGCCGCACGGCGTCGTCGAAGTGCTGGACGACCGTGACCATGACGCCGGCCGCGGCCAGGCGCTCCAGGCGCTCGTCCGGATGGATGAGCAGCGGCGGCGCGGAGCCCGTCAGGACCTCGTCCGGGTGCGCGTCGAACGTGATGACGGCCGGCTGCGCGGAGCGGCACTCGGCTTCGGCGACGAGGTGCTCGAGCAGGTACGCGTGACCGCGATGCAATCCGTCGAAGACACCGACGACCGTGAAGATCGGGCCGTGCTCGGGCCGCAGCCCATCGACCCCGGTGACGACGTCCATCAGGCCGGCACGGCCGATCCCGCCGGGGTCACCAGCACCTTGTCCGGCGCCAGCCGGCCATGCGGGGCCTCGGTCGCGACGGCGGCGAGCGCGCCATCCGGCGCCCGCAGCCGATAGCGCTCGGCGCCGGGCTCGAACCCCGCCGCGGGCCGGATGAACTGGCCTCGGGCGACGGCGTCGAGCTCCTGGGGCGTCAGCACGACGTCCGGGAACCGCTCCAGGCCCGTGTCGATGGGGCGCAGCAGGCCGGCCATGGCGGCCGGATCGTCGGCGGCGGCCGCGCGAACCGTGTCCAGCGGGATCGCATCCCGCTCCGGGAAGGGCCCGGCGGCGGTTCGGCGCAAGGCACCAAGGTAGGCGGCGTTGCCCAGCTGCTCCCCGAGGTCCCGAGCCAGGGCCCGGATGTAGGTGCCCGCCGAGCACTCGACCTCGAGCACCGCGACCGGTCGGTCCGGGTCGCTGCCGTCCCAGGACGTGAGCGACAGCTCGTGGATCGTGACCTGCCGCTCGGCCAGCGTCACGACCTCACCGGCCCGGGCCATGGCATACGCGCGCCGCCCACCGACCTTGATCGCGGAGTAGGCCGGTGGGCGCTGCGAGATCGGACCGGTCAAGGCGGGGAGCGCCGCCTCGGCCTCCTCCCGGGTGGGCGCCGGACCGGACGCGGGCGTCAGCTCGCCCTCCAGGTCGTCGGTCGACGACGAGGCGCCGAAGCAGACCGTGGCGCGGTAGCGCTTGCGATCCGCGAGGTGGAATTCGACGACGCGAGTCCCACGACCCAGGAACAGCGGCAGCACGCCGGACGCGAACGGATCCAGCGTGCCGCCGTGGCCGACGCGCTTCGTGGCGGCGAGCCGGCGGACGAGACCGACGACGTCGTGCGAGGTCGGGCCGATCGGCTTGTCGACCACGAGGATGCCGTCAAGGCCGGGACCGAGGGACTTGTGGGCCACGGTCAGCGCGCGACCTCGGCGGCGAGGCGGACCGCCTCGGCAAGGACGGCCGGCCGTGCCTGGTCCACGGGGAGATCCACGGTCGCGCCGGCCGCCCGGGCGTGCCCACCGCCACCGAACTTCCCGGTCAGCACCGTGGCATCCACGCCACCGGGCTTCGTTCGGACGCTGATTCGGGTCGCCTTGCCGGCCTCCTTGAACAGGATGGCCACCTCGGCTTCGTCGGCCTGCGCGAGCAGGTCGATGATCCCCTCCGAGTGCGGCGGGAGCGTGCCGGTCGCCGCGAGGTCCGCGTCGAGCAGGGTCGAATGGATCACGCGGCCGCCATCGGCGCCATCGATCCGGTCGAGCACCCGCCCGAAGAGCCGGAGCTGCGCCGACGGTTTCGAGCGGTACAGCCGGCGGGAGATGTCGGACAGGGGGGCGCCGGCCTCGACCAGCGCGGCGGAGACAGCGAGGGTCCGGGGCGTCGCGTTCGGGTGCGCGAAGGTGGCGGTGTCCATGACGATCCCGCCCATCAGGGCGGCGGCGAGGCTTCCACCACCCGCGTCGAGCGGGACGCCCAGCCGCCTGGCCAGGAGAGCCACCATCTCGCAGGTCGCCGCGGCGGTCGGTTCGATCCAGTCCGCCTCGCCGGCGGCCTGGTTCTAGGCGTGGTGGTCGATGACGACCCGCGGCAGCCGGTCGAACAGCTCGGTGTGCCGGCCGCGGACATCGCCGATCCGGTCGAGCGAACCGCAGTCGGAGACCACGAGCAGGTCGTACGGCGCTGCGGGATCCGGGTCGGTCCGGAAGCGCTCGACGTCGGCCAGGAAGTCGTACAGCGCCGGCACCGGGTCCGTGCAGACCGGGTCGGCGCTCCCGCCGAGGGC
>DASVEH010000126.1:0-4544 GCA_036380655.1 Candidatus Limnocylindria bacterium
CGAGCCTGGAGCAGCGTGAACTGCGCGGTTGCGCACCGCTCGCGCGTCGGAGGACTCGATGTATCGAGGGTTCGCAGCGCGACGAGCCCGTCGTGCCATCCGGGCTCGATACATCGAGTCACGCATCGAGATCAGGCGGGCTGGCCCGCCGGCGGCTGGTCGGTGGCGCCGTCACCGGTCGCGGCGATCGGCGCCTCCTCCTTGGCGGGCTTGCGCGGACGGCGCGGGCGTCGCGCGTTGCGCTGCTGTCGCTCATCGCGCTCCGCCTTGATCCGGGCGGCCGGCCGCGGCGCGTCGATGAGCGCCTCGGCCAGCACCTGGTCCATGTTCTCGACCGGAACGATCCGGAGCTGCTGGCGCACCTCATCGGCGACCTCCACCAGGTCCTTCTCGTTGCGCTTCGGGATGAGCACGGTCTTCACGCCGGCGAGGTGCGCGGCGAGGAGCTTGGACTTCAGCCCGCCGATGGGAAGGACGCGGCCGCGGAGCGTGATCTCGCCCGTCATGGCGAGGTCGCGTCGCACCGGCTTCCCGGTCAGGAGGCTGGCCATGGCCGTGGCCATGGTGACGCCCGCGCTCGGGCCATCCTTCGGCGTTGCGCCGGCCGGCACATGGATGTGGATGGTGTGGTTCTCGAACGCCTTCGGCTCGATCCCCAGCTCTTTCGTCCGCGCCCGGATGTAGCTCATCCCGGCCCGGGCCGACTCCTTCATCACGTCGCCGAGCTGTCCGGTGAGCAGGAACTCGTCCTTGCCCTCCATGCGCGTCGCCTCGACCTGCACGATGTCGCCACCGGCGTCGCTGACGACCAGTCCGGTCACCATGCCGATCTGGTCCTCGGCCTCCAGCTCGCCGTACTCGAAGCGAGCCGGTCCGAGGTACTCCTCGAGATCCTCTGGCTTGACCGTGACCGTCGTCTTCGCGTCGTCCGCCACGCGGCGGGCGACCTTTCGGGCGACGTTGGCGATCTCGCGCTCCAGGTTCCGGACCCCCGCCTCGCGGGTGAAGGCCTGGATCAGCCGCACCAAGGCGGCCTCCTCGAACACCAGGTTCTTCTCGGTCAGCCCGTGGGCCTCGAGCTGCTTGGGCACCAGGAAGCGCTCCGCGATGCGAACGCGCTCGAGCTGGGTGTAGCCCGGCAGCTGGATGACCTCCATCCGGTCCCGGAGGGCCGCCGGGATGGTGTCGAGCATGTTGGCGGTGGCGATGAACAGCACCTTGGACAGGTCGAACGGCACCTCCAGGTAGTTGTCCTGGAAGCTGTTGTTCTGCTCCGGGTCCAGGACCTCCAGCAGCGCCGATGACGGGTCGCCGCGGAAGTCCATGCCGACCTTGTCGATCTCGTCGAGCATGAACACCGGGTTCGCCGATCCGGCCGTCTTGATCGACTGGATCACACGGCCGGGCAGCGCGCCGATGTAGGTGCGGCGGTGTCCGCGGATCTCGGCCTCGTCGTGGATCCCGCCCAGGCTCATGCGGACGAACTTGCGCCCCATGGCCCGCGCGTTGCTCTTGCCGAGCGAGGTCTTGCCGACGCCGGGCGGTCCGACGAAGAGCAGGATGGGGCTGCGGATCTTCTCGGCCAGCTTGCGCACGGCCATGTACTCGACGATCCGCTCCTTCGGCTTCTCGAGGCCCCAGTGATCCTCGTTGAGGACCTTCTCGGCATCCTCGAGGTCGAGGTTGTCATCGGTCTCCGTGCCCCACGGCAGGCTCACGAGCCAGTCGACGTAGGTCCGGATGACCCCCTGCTCGGGGCTGGCGCTCGGGATGCGGCTGAGGCGGTCGACCTCCTTGAGGGCTCGCTCCTTCACCTCGTCGGGCATCGCCGACTGCTCGACGCGCTCTCGCAGCTCGCCAGCCTCGGCCACCGCGGGGTCGTCCTCGCCGAGCTCCTTCTGGATGGCCTTCATCTGCTCTCGCAGGATGTACTCGCGCTGGGTCTTGTCCATCTCGGACTTGACCTCGGACTGGATGCGCCCCTTGAGCTCGAGAACCTCGATCTGCTTGGCAAGGAAAGCACTGGCCAGCCTGAGCCGATCCGCCACGTCGACCGTCTCGAGCAGCTCCTGTCGCTGCTCGGTCGTCATGTCCGGGCTGTAGGCGGTCATGTCGGCGAGAAGTCCGCCGTCACTGATGTTGCGGGCGGCGACCGCCACCTCGGGCGGGACGGAGGCGCCGCTGTTGACGTACTGCTCGATCTGGGCGTGGATCGAGGCCATGAGCGCCTCGATCTCGAGGGTCTTCTCCGCGGCGTCCTCGATCAGCTCGACGCGCGCCTCGAGGTGCGGCTCGGTCTGGACGAGATCTAGGAGCCGGATGCGCCGCTGCCCCTGCACGATGGCGCGGATGGTCCCGTCCTGGAGGCGGATGACCTGGGCGATCTTCGCCAGCGTGCCGACCGGGTAGAGCTCGTCGGCGCTGGTGATCTCCTCCTGCTCGCTGGAGCGCTGGGTGACCAGGGCGACCGGCTGGGAGGTGCGCACGGCGCGGTCGAGCGCCTTGACGCTGCGGTCGCGGCCGACCTGCAGCGGCACGATCATCTCGGGGAAGATGACGGTGTCGCGCAGGGCGACGAGCGGCAGCACCTGCAGGCGCTCCAGGCTCGTTCCATTCTCGTCCTCAGCGGGCGACTCCGGCGTCTCCGCGTTCGGCGCCTCGGGGTTGTTCTGGGTCTCGTCAGTTGCCACTGGGGTCTGCTCCTTCAGCCGACGGGTCAACGAGCTTCTGCTCGTCGTGGTCTTCGGCGAATCGCTCTACATCGTCCTCATCGAACAGATCGTAGACCCGGATCTTCCCGAGTTGCTCGAGCTGAAGGATGACCCGCACGCCGGCGAGGTTGACTCGCTGTCGACGTGTCAGGAAACGAATGATACGAACGCGCTGGATATCCGCCTCGCTGTAGAGACGGAGGTTGTTGCGCCGCTGCGGCCGGAGGAGTCCCTCCTCCTCGTAGATGCGCAGGGTGCGTGGATGGCAGCTCGCCAGCTCGGCGGCGATGCTGATGATGTATCGGGGGCGAGTGAGCTCGTCGCGGCGCGGGACGCCGGTCGCCGATGACGCCGCGCGCCGCGTTCGCTCCATGGTCAGGACGTCGCTTCGGTCCCGTTCCGGGAAGGCGCGTCGCCTCCGGCGGTGATTCGGATCTGGCGCGGCTTGACCTCCTCCGCCTTCGGAATCCGAAGGGTGAGAATGCCATCGGTGAACGAGGCGTCCGCCCGGTCACCCTGGACGCGTACCGGAAGCTGGACACTGCGGCTGAAGGAGCCGAAGCGGCGCTCTCGGTACAGGTACTGCTCGCGGTTGACCTCTTCGTCGGCCTTGAACTCGCCCCGAAGGGTGAGGTTCTGGCCGGTCATCGTGATCTCGACGTCCTCGGCCTTCATGCCCGGCAGGGCGGCCGTGACGACGATCTCGTCGTTTGTCTCGTGCACGTCGACGGGCGGGTTGATCATGTCGCCGCCGCCGATCGTCCTCCAGCCCAGCGGGCTGACGAACGAGTCCTCGAAGAGACGGTCCATCGCGGAACGCAGCGAGACCATCTCCCCGAGCGGATCAAACCTGGTGATATTCGCCATGGTGCCGTGCCTCCTTTCACGCGAACGTGCCGGTGAAACAGGTAACGTTGTGATGCGTGTGGTGACCATAAACTCTGACAATACCGTTGTCAAGGGTTGTGACAGGCGGTGCGGCCGAGGCGCCGATGGTTGGGGTTGGCGCGCCGCACCAACGCGGGGCGCTGCACGGGCGATGTATCGGTTGGCGCCTACTCCGCGTCCACGAGCTCCCAGCGGACGGCACCGATCTCCCCGCCACCCGGCAGCTCCACGGGAACGGCCCGAAGCTCCAGGGAGAGGACCCGTTCGTCGGTGATGGGGACCAGCTCGCTGCCGGGGAAGATCCACAGGAAGCGGGAGGGCCGGCGCTCGAAATGGATGGCCTCGGCGACGGCCACGGCACGAGAGCCATCGTCCTCCAGCAGCCGCACGCGGACGTCGCGGAACCGGCTCTCGCCGGCTGGACCCAGGGAGGCGGCGGCGGCATCGGCGGCGCGGGTCACCGAGGCGGGCCAGGATGACCCCAGCTGGCCCCGGCTCCACTCGGTGACGAACCGATCGAGCACCGAGCCCGGCGTCGCCGCATGGGCGCCGACGAGCCAGAAGCCGGTGCCCCAGACGAGCAGTGGAAGGCTGAGCAGGCCGATGGCCGCGGCGGGTGATCGCTCGGGAGTCGGCGGTCGGGCGGGTTGGAGCGCCTGGGCGGACCGATAGGCATCGACGGCCTGCCAGGTCCAGGCCACGATGAAGGCAACCCCGGCGAGGAACGGAACCAGGTAGGCGCTCGTGTCGGCGAGGCCGATGGTCAGCCAGGCCACCAGCAGGGCACCGACGAGCTCGGAGCCCAGAAGCGCGAAGCCGACCCCGCGCCGGCCGAGCTCGAGATGACCGAGGCCCCAGGCCAGGAGCGCCCGGCGCAGGACCCGCCCGGGATCGGGCGGTGCGGTCACTCTCCGATGAGGAGTCGTCGCAGATCCGCTTCGCCAT